>CAZDYW010000130.1:0-7298 GCA_964509655.1 uncultured Anaerolineales bacterium | reverse complement strand
TATCTCTTCAGAGCCAAAAACCTGACGACAGCAGGTGACTTGATGGGGGATTTGTTAGATGCTTACCTGTCTTCCTCTGAGGAGAAGTACTTTGGAGATTTTCTTGAGGAGTTGGCCATTTTTATTGCAGGCAAGACATGTGGAGGTCACAAGTCATCTGCACAAGGCGTCGATCTGGAGTTTGTCAACGATAGTACACATTACATCATCTCGATAAAATCAGGTCCAAATTGGGGAAATAGCTCTCAGGTGAAAAAGCTTGCCCAGGATTTGAAGAACGCGCTCATTCGAGTGCGGCAGTCCAGTTCTGCCGGAGAGGTGCGTCCGGTACTGGGTATTTGCTATGGCAAAACTCGCACTAATTTTAACTATCGATTGCCCGGATGCTGGAAAGTGGTGGGGCAGAACTTCTGGTATCTGATCAGCGAAAACGAGGATTTGTACACCGATATCATCGAGCCGATTGGCTACCGGGCTAAACAGCATAATGAAGCTTTTGAGGAAGAGCGAAGCAAAGTCGTCAATAGATTCACGAAGGTCTTCATCGATAGGTTCTGTGACCAGTCTGGAGCGATAGATTGGCCGAGGTTGGTGGAGTTCAATAGCGGTAATTATGACCTGGCCGCAATCTCGCTGTAGTGAGTGTATCATTCCGTCTTCATCAGCGGTCGGATTCGCCTGGATGTTTTGTCCGGGCGTTTTGTCTTCCGGAGCATGAGGGGCAGTAAATGATGAACTCTCTTCGCACCTACGGAAGCTCCGGGCCGCCGGTGGTTGTGCTGCACGGCGGACCGGGCGCTCCTGGCTATATGGCCCCGGTCGCGCGTGGACTCGCGGACGCTTTCCGCGTCTATGAGCCATTTCAGCGCTCCAGCGGCGATGAACCGCTGACCGTTGCCCGCCACATGGCTGACTTGCAGTCCCTGGTCGAGCGGATCGGAGCGGACTGCGCCGGTGCGTGGCCAGCGCTCGTGGGCCATTCCTGGGGCGCGATGTTGGCGCTGGCCTACGCCGCGGCACATCCAGGCTATGCGACCGCGCTTGTCCTCGTGGGCTGTGGCACCTTCGAGCCTGCGGCACGCGCCCGGATGCAGGCGATTATCGATGAGCGGATGGACGACGAACTGCGCTCCCGCCTGGAGCGCTTACCGGAGGAAATCCCCGATCCCGACGAACGGCTCAGTGTGATGGGCGAGTTGCTCCTGCCGCTCTATTCACACGAGCTTTTCTCCACCGGTCCTAAGATCAAGGCCGATGCACGCGCCCACCAAGAGAGCTGGGATGATATGATGCGCTTGCAGGCGGCTGGACTATATCCCGCGGCTTTTGCGGCGATCAGGGCTCCTGTTCTTATGCTGCACGGCGACGTCGATCCTCATCCTGGGGCGATGATCAGGGACAGCTTGGAGCCATATATTCCGCAGCTGATTTACCACGAATGGCAAGGCTGCGGTCACTATCCTTGGCTGGAGCTCTCCGTTCGCGATGACTTCTTCGCCGTCCTGAGCCGGTGGCTCGCGCGACAATTCACCGATGAACACTTTGCGGTCGATCTGTGAAGATGGCGTCACCTGGTGCGTATGGCGGTGTTATATCCGGATAGTTGATTGGTAAAATGGGCTGTTTTATGTGCAAAGGAGATAAATGACACAGATTGTTACGGATAGTGGAGCGGACTTAATTTTGCCTGCGGGGCGGACCGAGAAATTGAACTTTCACGTGGTGCCTTTGTCGGTTACTCTGGAGGACCAGACATATCGCGAGGGCGTGGATATTCAACCCGCCGATTTCTACGAACTGCTGGCGGGGACGGATGCCCTTCCGGTCACTTCCCAGCCATCGGCCGGGGATTTCGCTGAGATTTACCGCAGGGTGGGGAGCGAGGACCCTGAGATCCTCTCGATCCATATCTCGTCGGGCTTGAGCGGTACGGTCAACGCAGCCCGTGCCGGAGCTACTATGGTGCCAGAGGTGGATGTCACGGTCATCGATACCAAAACCCTATCGGCTGCGTCAGGGTGGCAGGTAGACGCGGCGCTTCGAGGGGCTCGGGCCGGATGGGAGAAGGAGCGAATACTGGCCTTGATGGAGCAAGTGAGCCGTGCCAGCGACAGCTTGTATACCTTGAAGGAACTGCGGTACCTGATCCACGGTGGGCGCATCAGCCATATCAAGGGCCTTGTGGCCTCGATTCTGAACATCAAGCCGCTGATGGGGGTGGAAAAGGAAGGGGGAACCTACGTGCAACTGGGGCAAGCGCGTACCTTTCGGCGGGCGATTAGGGGCGTGGTGGATTTGATCGAGCAGCAGCACGGGCCGGGTAGCGCGTTGAGGGTACAGGTGCTTCATTCGCACAATCCAGAGGGGGCAGCGTTGCTGCGCGAGCAGATGGAGCTGCGCTTCGATTGTGATTGGTGGCCCGTGGGGCCTATCTCTCTCGTGCTAGGCGCCCACACCGGCCCCAGCTTGGTGGGAATCGCCTACGCTCCATTGGCTGAACTTCCTGATCTGCCGTAGCGGGTAAAGAGGGTGATTGCGAGACGCTCCCGCCGTTTCCTGATCACATTTGCGAGCCTGGCTCTGCTCGCTGCGGCATTACTTCTCACTCTTCGCTCCTCCAACGGCGAACATCTCAGGAGCATCGTCTATCCCCGTCTCCTGAGACATGGTGACCTTCAAGCCGAAAATGCCGAGCGCACCGCCGCTGCCGCTGCCTATCGGGAGGCGACTCGTCTGCGGCCCGATGATGCCCTTCCTCATCTTCGATTGGCTCAATTATATCTGGATTGGGGCCGCACCGAGGAAGCGCTGGAGGCTGCCGCCGAGGCCGAGCGCCTGGCTGCTGACTCCGATTACGAGGTCGATCTGCTGCGCTTGCAGATCGCCATCCACGAGGCCCGCACCGATTGGCCCGCTGTCATTGAGCACGCGCGGCGTCTTTTGGCGCTCGAATCTGCAGATGAGGGAGCGCGTCGCGCCCTGGCCCGGGCTTACCTAAAGCGGCGAGAATGGGGCGCGGCGCGGGCGGAGTATCAAGCGCTGTTAGGTGGCGATCCCTCATATGAGACCTTCGCCGTGGCCCACGAGCGGTTGGGAGCGCTGCTGATCGGCCATGATCCCGCTGCCGCGAGTCATCTTCTCACCGCCGATACCGAATTGGCGGGCCGTTTGCTCGCTGCATTTCAGCGCGTGGAGCCGGAGGGAGATGCTGCTTATACCGCCGCTATTTTGGGGCGCGTCCTATTTGAGGCGCGGGAATGGGCGCTGGCGGCTTACCACTTCGAGCGTGCTCTCGCTCACAACGCCGACTATCCCGATGCTCACGCATATTTGGGCGGTGCGCTGGACCAATTGGGCTATCTGGATGAGGCGGAGCCGCACTTGGAACGCGCCGTTGAGCTCGCTCCCGATTCTGTGCTTGGGCACACTTTCCTGGGCTTGCACCATGAGCGTTCGGGTGACATCAGCGCGGCCCGCGCCGAGTATGAGGCGGCCTATGATCTTGACCCCGGTAACCCGGCCATCTGCGTCGAGATTGGGCAGACCTGGGCGGCTGAAGGTGACTATGTGGTAGCGGAGCTTTGGTTGCGAAATGGGGTCGCGCTGCGGCCCGGCGATCCTGCGCTGTGGGAGATATTGGCCAGGTTTTACCTCAATCATAATATCACCGCTGCCGGTCGTGCCATCGAGATCACCGAGACGTTAGTTGAGCTTACGCCAGAGGATGCCGTTGCGCACGATCTGCGGGGCTGGGCGGCGCTTCAAGTTGGGGAATACGAGGTGGCGCGGGAGCATTTTCAGCAGGCCATAAATCTCGATCCGGAGCTAGCTTCGGCCTATTACCATTGGGGCTTGCTTGAGCTTGCTGAGGGTAATCAGGGGAAAGCGGAGGAGGCTTTCATTCGCGCTTTGGACCTGGACACAAGCGGTGCGCTTATACCCTTGGTCGAGCGGGCGAGAAACCGGGCTTTCTGAGCCGGTCAGGTGGTAGAGCTACTGGCTCTTCCCCGCAGCGCTTCCAGATTCTCATACCCGTGCCTTTGCATATAATCCCTCAGTTCGTCGCACACGTGGCGGAAAACTTCCATTCCCCGGTAGGCGACCGCCGAGCCGATGCCCACGGCGGTGGCGCCTACCAGCAGCATCTCCACCACATCTCGACCGCTCGTCACGCCGCCCACTGCCACCACCGGCACGTCAACCGCCTGGCATATGTCGTGGACGCAGCGGACGGCGATGGGTCGGATGGCTGGGCCGCTCACACCGCCGGTGCCGTGGGCCAGCAGTGGCTGAGCTGTCTCGATATCGATGATCAGCCCCGGCCCCAAGCTGTTGATGGCCGTGATGCCATCGGCGCCGGCCTCCACCACAGCCTCGGCGATCTCGACGATGTTGGTCACGTTTGGTGAGAGCTTCACCAGCACCGGGATGTTGGTGTTCTGTTTCACTCGCCGCGTGACCTGGGCGGAGACGTAAGGATCGGCGGCGAACATCTGCTGGTAACGGTTATCCAGGTTGGGGCAGGAGACGTTGACCTCGATCAGGTCGGGTTGAGCCTCGGAGATGAAACGCGCGGTGTTGCCGAATTCGTAGATGGTGTCGGCGAATATGCTGGCGATTGTGGGCACGCCAAGCGGCGCCAATTGCTCCTTGGCGGTTTGAATCTCTTGGATCATCATCTCCACGCCGGGGTTGGAGAGGCCCACGGCGTTGATCAATCCCTGTCCCCATTGGAGGATGGTCGGGTTGGGGTAGCCGGCGCGGGGCTTTAGACTACACGATTTGGTGGTGACTGCGCCGGCGCCGGCGCGGGCTACACGGGCCAGAACGGCGTGGCTCAAGCCCAGGATACCTGAAGCCAGCACTGTGGGATTGGGGAGGTGTACGCCGCAGAGAGTGGTGGAAATGTCTATCATCTCTTAGCTTTTGTGTAAAAGCCTATCGTCACACCGCTGTGGAACAGGCGGTGCTGGGTTATTCAGGCCGGTGCGCATCAGGATGTGGATTGTAGGTATTGGCGCACCTGAGTATGTTGTTCAAGCGTGATGCGATTCTCATCACGCAGCACATCCAGCATCTGGCCGAGCTTGAGCACAGCGTGTAGATTATAGCCGCGCTCGGAAAGATCAGCCGCGCCCCCTTGCTCCCGGTCGATTAAGACCAGCACATCGCGCACTATGAGCCCCGTCTCCTCCAGTGGCGCGATGGCCTCCAGCTTACTGTGTCCGCGCGTGATTAGATCATCCACCAGAAGCACCGTTTCGCCCGCTTCAAATGTCCCCTCGATGGCACGGCGGGTGCCATGCTCCTTGATCTCGCGCCGGGGGTAGATCAGAGGGCGCTCCATTTCCAGCGCCATCCCTACCCCGATGGGCAGCCCGGCGTAGGGAATAGCGGCGATGCGCTTGAACTCAAGTTCGGAAGCTAGGCCCGACATTGCTTGCGCCGCTTCTCTCAACAGCGGTGGGTGACTGATCAATAGGCGCAGGTCGATGTAGATGGGGGAAATGAGGCCGGATTTTAGCTTGAACGAGCCGAACTTGACACATCCGGCGTCGAAGAGGTTTGTTGATAGGTTAGTGGATTGGCTGATTGGTGAATTGCTCATTTTCGCTCCGTGTTGATCCGATCGCGAAGTGTGCTGGCAGCTTCACGGGCCGCCTCGGCGAAGTTGGGGCCGGAGGAAGCGTAGATAATGCCGCGCGATGAGTTGATCACCGGGCCGATGCCTTCGGTGGTGGGGCCGTGGGTGACGGCCACAGGCAAGTTGCCGCCCTGTGCGCCGATGCCTGGGATGAGGAAGGGCAAAGCGGGGGCGAGTGTGCGAAGGCGTGTCAGTTCTTCCGGGTAAGTCGCTCCTACCACCAGGCCGCAAGTGCCCGGAAGCTCTTCGTCCCACCCGGCTGCGTGTTCGGCGACTTTTTCGTATAGCGGATAATCGCCCGTGGTGAGATCCTGCAAGTCCGGTGCGGAGGGGTTGGAAGTGCGAGCGAGGAGGAAGATGGCATGCGCCTCGTCGTCGAGGAAGGGGCGCAGGGCATCGATGCCCAGGTAAGGATTGGCGGTGACGGCGTCCGCGCCCAGCGTCTCGAACGCAGCGCGGGCGTAAGCGGCGGCGGTGTGTCCCACGTCGTTGAACTTACCGTCGAGGATAACGGGCAGATGCTGCGGGATTTCTCCGATGAGCGTCTGTAGCGCTGCGATGCCGATCGGTCCTTCTGCGAGCCAGAAGCCTAGGTTTGGCTTGTAGGCGCAGACCAAATCGGCGGTAGCTTCGACGATGGCGCGACCGAAAGAGAGGAAGGGGTTATCTGCTTCCTTCACGGCTTCGGGTAGTCGTCCCATCACCGGGTCGAGGCCCACGCAGAGCAATGAATTGTTCGTTTGTTGGGCTGTGTTCAGTTTGTTCTTGAAGTTCATTTTAGTTTAACGGGGTGTTATTTTGGGTAGAAGACTATGCCGACGGTGCCTGGTCCAACGTGGGTACCGATGACGGGGCTGACGGTGGAACGGTGGACGGTGGAGATGCTGAATTTACTTTTCACTTGTTCGGCGACTGCATCTCCTTCTTCTAGAGCATCGACGTCGATGACGGTTACCTCTGCCATGGGCCTTCCATCCAGCCTCTCCGCGGCGATGTCCAGCATTTGTGTGATGGCCTTGCGCTTGGTTCGCACTTGGCACAGTGGTTCGACGAAACCCCCTTCCAGATGTAGCAGCGGTTTGATGTTCAGGGCGGCACCGAGGAAGCGTTTAGCTCCTCCGATGCGCCCGCCGCGATGTAGGTACTCCAGGGTGTCCACGGCGAACAGGATGTTCATTTTATCCCTCGTCTTTGTGGCGGCTGTGACGACCTCTTCCAGTGAGCCCCCGGCAGCGGCGGTGTGTGCTGCTGCCAGCGCGATGAAGCCCAGGCCCATTGAGGTAGACAGGGAATCTATGATGGTTACGTTGAGTTCCGGCAGTTGGGCCTTGGCCGCTTTTGCGGAGGCGACAGTGCCGCTGATGTTGCTGGAAATATGAACTCCCACGATGGTATCCGTCTCTGCCTCGGCGGCGGCTTGGCGGAAGAACTCCACGAACTCACCCGCGGAGGGCTGGGACGTGGTGGGGAATACCTCTTTCTCCTTCTGCAAACGTTGGTAGAAAGCCTGGGGCGCGATGTCCACGCCGTCTCGGAAGCGCTCTTCGCCCCAGATGAGCCAGAGAGGGATCACCGGAATGTCGAGCTTCCCCAGTGCCTCTTGGGGGATATAGGCTGTGCTGTCTGTTACCACTGCGATCTTATGCTTGTTCAT
>CAZDYW010000129.1:0-7360 GCA_964509655.1 uncultured Anaerolineales bacterium | reverse complement strand
ACCTCCTCGAATGCGTAATGCGTAAAACGTATTGCGTAGAAGACGTTTTACGTTTCACGTTTCACGTTTTACGTTTTACGTTTCACTTGCCTCACTTCCGGGTACCGGAGGGATGAGACCCTTGTCCATCAAGAACTGGGTCATATCCTGTGACTGTTGAATGATCTGCTTCGCTTTGCTCAACAACTCCTCATACGAATGAGCCAATCGGGCCACTCCTTGCTCTTGTGCTTTCATGCCGACGGCCGCTGCCTCGCGCGGGAAGACCTCCCAATCGCTCATCGTCGGGAGAAGATGTTCTTCGTCAAGGCTCCTTTCTTCCTGATAGCTTGCCAAGGCCCCGGCGGCGGCGATGGCCATCTCGTCGGTGATGGTTGTGGCCCGCACATCCAGCACGCCGCGGAAGATGGCCGGGAAGCCCAGCGAGTTATTTATCTGGTTGGGGAAGTCGCTGCGGCCCGTGCCCACGATGCGCGCTCCGGCCTCATTCGCCTCCCATGGCCAGATTTCGGGGATCGGATTGGCGCAGGCGAAAATGATCGCGTCTTCGGCCATCCCTGCGACCCACTCTGGAGAGATGGTACCCGGCCCGGGCTTACTGGCCGCGATGCAAACGTCGGTATCCCGCATCGCTTCGGCTATTTTCCCACGTCGGCCTTCCGCGTTGCTGTTCCGGCAGATGCGCCACTTATCCACATACTCCATCTTGCGCTGCTCGATGTCCTCCCGCTCCGGGTGCAAAATCCCGGTGCTATCACAGGCAAAGATGTTGCCGAACTTCACGCCGCTGGCCAGCAGCAAGCGGATCGTGGCCACATTGGCCGCCCCCACCCCGATGACGGAGACCTTGATGTCCTCCATCTTCTTACCCACGATTTTCAGCGCGTTGATCAGCCCGGCCAGGATGACGGTGGCCGTGCCCTGCTGATCGTCGTGCCAGACGGGGATATTTACCTCCGGATCGGTGCGCAACATATCCAGCACCCGGAAGCATTTGGGCTGCTCAATGTCCTCCAGGTTAATGCCCCCGAAGGAGGGTTGCAGCCACTTGGCGGCGAGGATGATGCGGTATGGGTCCCTTGTGTCCAGGCAAAGCGGCACCGCGTCCACGCCTCCCAGATACTTAAAGATCAGCGCCTTTCCTTCCATCACCGGCAGCCCCGCTGTGGGGCCGATATTGCCCAGCCCCAGCACCCTCGTGCCATCGGAGATGACGGCGACGGTGTTGCCCTTGTTGGTGTACTCATAGGCCAGCGATTCATCCTCGTGAATGGCGCGGCAGGGCTCTGCCACGCCGGGCGTGTACCAGATAGCGAAATCATCCAGACCGCGCACCACGCACTTGGGCGCAGTCTGCACCTTGCCACGGAAGAAGGGGTGCAGACGCATCGCGTCTTCAGCCGGCTTCTTGGCCTTGGCAAGCAGTTCCTCTTTGGTCAGTTTTTCAGACATATTAAACATTGCCTCCAATGGTCTCAATGTTTCAAGCTAAAACTCTGGATCAGCCACCATCTGCTCGACCGAGACGATGGGGCCGTATTTTGCTTTCAGTGCTTCGAGCCCTTCTCTTTGCTCCGCGTAAATCTCGAACAGCTTGGACGGGACATTTTCCTCTTTGCGATAAGCTTCTTCCTGTAACTCGATTCTGGAGAGGATGTTGTCCACGTAGAGCGCGAATTGCTTGTCGTAGAGCTCCTTGGGATACTCCTTGTCGATCTCGGCAAAAAGCTCTTTGAGGTCCTCATACTTGGGGATAAAGCCGATGGGTGTCTTAATCACCTCGACATCCCCATGGGCCACGAGCTCCAGCCAGCCCAGCCAGGCCTTCACGTCACGCTTCTCGCCGAGCAACGCTTTCCCCTCACCGCCGCGAGCACCCTCGGTGAGGAAGTAATTCAGCCCCGCTATCACCGGCTCGTAAGCCAGCTTATCGGAGTTGAAGAAAGTGAACTGGGCATCCATATAATCCGCCAGCGGGCCGGGGATGAAGGGCTCGTTGGCCCATGGCTGTCGCCGGACGCCCTTGGCCCCCACCTCGGTCGCCGTGGCCGCCGAGAGGATCGAAGCGCCGATGACGACGCCGTGATCGGGGTCCTTGGCAACGCGCACCGGGGGCATAGTGTCGCTGTCTCGTCCGCTGTAGGTGATCACTCTCACCTCCACCCCGCGCGGATCCTCCGCTGCGGCTTCGTTGTAGTTGCCGATCTCCCGACAATCCACGGTGCAGCGGGCGTTGGGATGTGAGAGCGGAACAGGCTCGCCCTTCTCGTCCACCTTGCCCTCCCACCATTCACCCTGGAAGTTGACCCCTCTCCCTGGGCAGTCCTCGCCGCATCCGACCCAGTAGGGCACACCATGCACGTCGATCAGGACATTAGTCCAGATCACCTCGGCGCCCTCTTCTCGCAGCGCCTTGATCAGATAGGGATCGCTTTCGCCGTTCACGTCGCGCACGATCCCGAAAATGCCCTTCTCCGGGTTGATGGCCCGCAGCGATCCATCCTGATCGATCCAAAGCTGGGCCAGGTCGTCGCCGATGAAGTCAGTGCCCGTCATCGCCGTGGTGGTCTTGCCGCAGCCGGAGGGGGCCGCCCCGGCAAAGTAGGTCACCCGCCCGCCTGGGCCTCTCATGCCCGTGATGAACATATGCTCCGAGAGCTTTTCTTCCCGCTGATAGTAGGTCGCCAGATCGACCGCGAAGCGATGATTCCCCTTCTTCAGCAACAATGTGTTGCCGGCGTAGGTGCAAAATAGGGAGTAGGTCGTCAGCCAACTGCGGTCCATAAAGACCCGCGCGTTCGGCAGGTCTTGCGGGCGGTTCGGCCCCTCACTATGCACGTTGGTGAAGAACAGCCCCGCTCGTTCCACCTCCGCGTCGAACTGTCCAGGGCTTTCAGCCCCGTAGACGTGGCGGTAGAGAATATCGGCCGAGTGCATCACGTAGGTCGAGGTGGTGATCTCCAGCGCCGGGACCGCGCCCTCGGCCCCGATGGGCCCCCGGCTGAAGAATCCGATCAGCAGCGTCTTCCCCTGCGCGATGCCGCTCATATGGGTTTTTATATACTCATACGCCTCATCGCGCGGGAGGCTCATGGCCATCACGCTGGTGTTCTCATCCTCGTTCACGATGTAGTAGGTGCGGTCGATGATCCGCGCCTGCTCTTGTGGCAGGTCGAAGTGGACCGTGTGATCCTTCATCGCCACCGGGCGCTCTTCGCCTTTCGCCATGCTCAAGATCCTGACTCGTTCCTTGTCCGCTTTGCTCCCGGTGTTGACGAAGACCTCATCAGGGTCTGTCAGCGAGATGGCGTTCGCGATTCTCAGGAGTGCCTCTTCGTTGGCGATCCCGTCGAGCTTCGCCACGTTCTCCTGATCACATCTAGCTTCAAATAATACCTTTGCCTCTTCCACTGTCTTGATCCCGCCGATGCCGGCCAGGATGTCGATGCCTTTCTTCAGCTCTAACACGCTTTTCTCCTTATCCTGTAGAGGTGAACCCCTGTGGTCTTTCAGGGCGGGCACGAGACCCGCCCCTACAACTAAAATCAATAAGAAAACCCAGGCGTTTTATACCGCCTGGGTTGCGTTCTACTGCTTGGCAGGGAGTTGATTAAACCCCGCCACCGAAAAATGGTGATCGAAGGCGAAGGCCTCCGTAAGTTCTCGCTGCTCCATCAAAGCAAAGCTCACCGCGTCGGTGTAGCTGAAATCCTGATCATCGTAGCGGCGCAGGATGTCGCGTGCCAGCGCTTCCAGCTTCTGATCTGACCAGATGCACTTGATGGAAGTCGCATCTTCAATGATGTTCAAGAAGGAAGTTGCTTTGTGATGCCCCAATTTCCAGAGAAGATGCGTGTACGTTTCGGCCACAATGAAATTAGAGATCAGCAAATGTCTCTTCTGGGCGAGCAGGTCGCCATAAACCTCCTTGGCTGCAAGATGATATTTGTCTTTGGGGCTGATGATTGCGATCCATGCTGAGGTGTCCACGAATATGGGATTATTCATTTTGGATTACCTCTGCCATGTAGCGATCGTGATTGACGGACCAGTCCTTGGGCAAATCAGCGTCTTCTCCTGCGAGCCCGATGAGCTGCCAGGCCGGATCCTCCTTCGCCGGGATGCTCTCCCGCGCCAGCGCTTCCAGCCCGCGCCGCAGCGTCTCCGCCTGTGAAAGGCCCAGCTTTTTCACCAAACGATCTAGTATGTTCAAGTGCCTTGGCCCCAGATAGACCTGCACCGGTTTTTTCTTTACGAGCGCCATCTCTCTCCCCCCTCTTGCATTTAATGCAGTCAATGCACCACACTACATATACTATACTGCATTTAATGTCAAGAGTCAATCAGCAATTTGGCCTACTCACATCCGCTGATCGGCGTAACTTATGGCTCTGGAAGCACCTTGCCCGGATTGAGGATATTCTGCGGGTCGAGCGCCTGCTTGACGCGCCATTGGATGTTGATCGACGCTTGCCCCAACGCCTCACGCATATAGGGCAGCTTGAGCGTGCCGATGCCGTGCTCCCCGCTCAGCGTCCCGCCGAGATCAAGCGCCACGCGGAAAATCTCGCCCACGATTCGCTCCACTTTTTCCCATTGTTCCGGTTCGCGCTTGTCGAAGAGGATGTTAGGATGCAGGTTCCCGTCGCCCGCGTGACCGAAGACCACGACCGGCAGGCCGTAGTCCTCGCTGATGGCCTTGATGCGCCGCACAGCCTCTGGGATAGCGCTGCGGGGGACTGTGATGTCCTCGCCGAGCTTGTTGGGCGCCCGTCGAGCCAGTGATGGACTGACGCTGCGCCGCGCCCGCCAGAGTGTGGCTCGCTCTTTCTCATTGCGAGCGACATCCACCTTGCTGGCGCCCGTCTCCAAGCAGATGTCGGCGATGGCGTCGATCTCCCGCTGAACCGTTTCCGCATCGGCGCCATCAGATTCGATCACCAGGAGCGCCTCCACGTCCAGCGGCAGACCCAAGTTCATCGCTTCCTCGATGCACTCAATCGCGGTCTCGTCCAACATCTCCAGCGTGGCGGGCACGAGCCCGCGCGAGAGCACCGTATGCACTGTGTTGCTGGCGTCCTCCAAAGTGGGGAAATGGACCAGCGCGGTGCGCACGTAGGGCGGCTTGGCGATTAGGCGCAGGATCACCTCGGTGACAATCCCCAACGCGCCCTCCGAACCGACGAAGAACTGGTTCATGTTGAAGCCAGTGACATACTTGATGGCCTTGCCGCCGGTCTTGACGATGCGCCCATCGGCCAGTACGACGGTCAGCCCCAGCACGTAATCGCCGGTGACACCGTACTTGAGACAGCGCGGGCCACCGGCATTGCAGGCCACATTGCCCCCGATGGTAGATTGATCGACGCTGGCCGGATCGGGCGGGTAGAAGAGGCCCAGCTTCTCCACCTCGGTCTGAAGGTTACCGGTCACGACTCCGGCCTCGACGGCGACGGTCATGTTCTCCTTGTCGATCTCCAGAATGCGGTTCATACGGGTCAGCGACATGACGATGCCACCACGGACGGGGATGGTGCCCCCGGCCAAACCGCTCGACATACCGCGCGGCACGATGGGCGTGTCATACCGAGCCGCCACCCTGACCACGGCTGATACATCCTCGTTCGATTCCGGCAGCACTACCACGTCCGGCAACTGCTGCTCGAAGGTGCCGTCGAACGAGTAAGCGATTAAATCCACGGGGGAGGATAGAACCTTCTCCGCCCCGATAGTTTCCTGAAGTTCTTGAATGATCTCTTGATGCAACACGTTGACTCCTTACCTAGATTTGGCATAATTACTCTACGATAGGTTGCCAGATGTCAAAAGGGGACGACGCACAGGAATCCGCCTGAGGATACTGAAAAAAAGAAATGTGGGATTGTAGTCCCCGCCCCACCTGGCAGCCTATTCTTTTTGCCACTCGGACGCCTCTTACCCCTTCATAGCCTCCAGCACGATCTCGGTGATGTCCTTGACGCGGATGCGCAGCCGCTCGCGTCGCGCGGCGTTGGCCAGCGTGCGCTCGCACTGCTGACAGGCCGAGACCAGCGTCTTCGCCCCCACATCGGCGGCCTGTTGGATGCGATTACGGGCCACTCCCTGGCCCACTTCCGGGGCGAAACTCTCCAGGTTGCCGCCTCCGCCGCAACAGTGGGAGCTATCGCGATTCTCGGCCATCTCCACCAGCCGCAGGCCGGGGATCTGGGCCAGAACGCGGCGCGGCGCTTCGATCACGCCGCCCTTGCGCCCCAGGTCGCACGGATCGTGGTAGGTCACGTTCTCCCGCACCTCGTGCAACTCCACCTCGCCTGACTCAAGGAGATCGGCCAGGAACTCGGTGGCGTGTTGGACCTCCACTCCCAAGTCTTCCCCCAGCGCTACGGAGTAAGAATGTTTCCAGAAGTGGAAGCAGGATGGACAAGTCGTCACAACCTTCTTCGCGCCCATCTCGCGCACCGCATCAACGTTGTGGCGCATAATCTCACGGGCGCGATCTAGCTCGCCGTTGATGAACATCGGGTAGCCGCAGCACCACTCGGCACCGCCCATCAGCGCGTAATCCACTTCCGCGCGGTCGAAGATCTGCACCAGCGATTGGGGCACCTTGTAGCTGCGCGGGAAGAAGGAGCTCACGCAACCGACGAAATAGACCACCTCGGCCCGCTCCTTATCCAGCCCGCTAGGAGGTTCAGGGAGGTTGTCGGCCCAGATCAGACGTCCATCATTCTCCTCGGCCGAGATGTTGCGGTATTCTAAAATCCGATCATCCAGCTCGGAGAGCACTTGGGGCAGCAGGCCAAGCTCGGCCAGTTCGCCGCGCGTCAACTCCAGGATACGATCCACCGCCACGCCGCTGGGACAGACGAAGTTGCATGCGCCACAGAGCAGGCAGCGGAAAAAAGCCTCGGAATAACCGTCCGTGGGTGCCTCCAGTAGCCCCTCCTTGAGCGCTCGCACCAGAGCCACCCTCGCGCGGGGAGAATCGGTCTCGTTCAGACTCTCCCGATAGCCGGGACAGACGGAAAGGCAAAGTCCACAGCGCACGCAGTGTATCGCTTCCTCCTCAGCGGAGCGCTGTGTCTTAACAATTGCTTGTTCTATAGTCACTCAGTTTCCTCCAAAACAGTTTAAGCGATTCAGCGATTCAGCGATTCAGCACGTCAGCGATCACCTCGCTGCGGTTAGTTTTTCTTTTAATAGCTAATTTATCAGCAAAATCAACCAGATCCTTTGGTAAAGAGACCATAACCTTATTCTGACATAGCATTTACCTCTCGATTTTTAGACTATCAATTTACCACAGGCAGCGTCAACAGTGCATGCGGCACGATCAGCACATCCAAGTCCTTCCCCAGCT
>CAZDYW010000128.1:0-7361 GCA_964509655.1 uncultured Anaerolineales bacterium | reverse complement strand
GATGACATAGTAGGCCAACGGTTAGAGTTAGAGTGTGATTCTACTGTTCCCACAGTGGATGATGTAATGTCAGCTTTCACGCAAACGATCTCAGATCGAGCGGTTGCTGTGCCGGTCTGGGTTGACGATCATCTCACTGGTATAGTTCAGGCCACCTCTTCTGAGCCGGGACAATTCGACAGTCAATCCCTGGCGCTGTTAGAGGTATTGGTCGGGTGGATGTCTATCGTAATGGAGAGGATCGAGCTACAGAAGTACTACCAGGAACTCTTCGAACACGCTCCGGTGCCTCTTTATCGCGCATCCCCCGACGGCCACATCCTGGCGATCAACGATGCGGCTCTGGAATTGCTAGGATGCAATGGTAAAAACGGGGGGAGGTCTTCCATCAGTAGCTGGTTTGCCGATCCTCGCGACTACCTCTCGTGGAAACAAGGCGATTCCACACAGGTTTTTCAGATCATTCGCAGTGACGGGGAAATGATTTGGGTGCAAGACACCTCCAGGCCGGTGAAGAACGCGGCAGGGGAGCTGCTATACTACGAAGGCACCCTGGAGGACGTCACCGCGCGCAGGCGGGCGGAGGAGGCCCTGAACGGCCTAATAGAATCGGAGCGGAGTCCGGGAGCCAGGATTACACGTCTCGTGCTCCGCGCCTACGCAGTGATGAAGACTTACAATTTGGACGAGATATCGTGTGCGGAAGCGACACGACGCTTCCGCGAGGCTCAGATAGAGACTGTGGGCCTTCACCGCTACATCTACGACGCGCTGGGTGATCGGGGCAATTACCTGGCGCAGGACGCGGTGTTCTGGTACGATGATGAGCCTTACCTTCACGAAGTTAATGACACAGACACGGTATCCGATGCGCTGATCGAGCTGGCACAAAGCATTGGATTGCCGGACAAAATAGAGCTTGGAGGAAAAACTTTCTTGATTTAATGTGATTCGTTAACTGAATAATTTTCCCTGCGAGTGCGGGGATGGGCGTCGGTCTAACCTGAACTCTACGTCGGGTTCTCTCGACTAACGAAAACAGTGCGGCCTTGCTCTTCGACCTGTAAGTGCGTATGCACGCTGCGGCTGAATCTCAGCCGGGTGCATCTGCGCTTCGAAGAGCAAGGCCGCTTTTTTTGTTTCTGGTGTAGAAAATCAACGTAGAAAATCAACATAACAGAGGTAAGGAGAATGAATAGTAGTGTATTGGAGTATCTGGCTGATCAATTGCTGATCACATCGCAACAAGTGGCAGCCGTACTGGGAATCAGCAAGCCGACCTTGTTTCGGATGACAAAAAACGGGGAATTATCTCCAGTTTACCGTACACCTGGAGGCGCGTATCGGTTCCGCCTAAAAGATGTGGCTGTTTACATCTCGGAATCTCTTGTGTGCGAGGAGGCTCAGTGACCTGGAGTGATATTTCACAGTCACTCGTCGATATCTTGATCCTCGTAGCAAACGGTTTCCTAGCCGCGCTGTACTGGCTGGCCGGTCACTGGGCCGTGGTGCTGGTGTGGCCGGTCGCCATCGCCATCGTGACGCTGCTGGATGGCGAGGTGTCCCGTCGTGCCGGTCATCGTCCGCGCCGGCGCGGGCGGGGGAAGATACAGCGAGAATCGCCCACGGCCTACGCAAACACGCTGGGCCTGGCGGTGCTCTGGAGCGTGGTAGCACTCACGGCCCCGGCCCCGATACCCTACATAGGACTGGCGATGTGGATCGGTCTCCTGGTGACACCGATGGCGATTGCGATGGAGCGCGACCAAATTCTCACGCGCTTGAAGTGGATGCTGACCATCTACACGGCGGCCGCGGGTGGATTCTTGTTGTTGATGCGGGCGCAGTTGAGCCCCCAGGCCCTGGCCGCCTGGTCGCGCAGTCTGGGCCAGCCGGGCGCGGGTGAGGCGCTGCAAACGGCGGTATTCAACAGCGTCACGCCCTACGCGGCGGGGGCGTTGTGGGTGATCGGGCCGTTGATGTATTTCGGATACATCGCTCAGCGTTTTGCAGTGCACAGCAAAACCAAGGTCAGCCCCTGGGCCACGGTCGAGGATCGTATCCAGGACGTGCGTGGGCGAGGAGAGAGATAAATGGGGTTATTCAGTAAGCGGCGTGTCAAGGGGCATCGCGACGGCGATGGCCTCACGGATTTGGACCTGAGAGGCAGCGGCGCGGTCTACGACGAGGAGCGCGACGTGCTGCAATACTACTGGTTCCACACGTTGGAGTGGGAAGATGGTCAGGAGTACGACCTGTGGCGCGTGGTACAGCTACGGGTGCTGCGTTATTTACCTCAGGAGACGCGCCAGGAGCCGGGGCTGGTGGACCGGATGCGCACGGTGCTGACGGGCCTGTACGACCGGCGCCAGGGCGAGTACGACCTGGTGGAGATGAAGGCGGGCATATTTGGCGACGTGGATCAAGGTAAGCTGAATCTGGGCGTAGTGCAGATGTACGGCGCTGTCGGCATCGGCGCGACCTACGAGGAGGCCAAGCGTAGCGCGGGGCTGGGGCTGGCGGGCGTGCAGGCCGCGATGTCGAATTTTCCGCAGGCGCGGTTGAAACCGCTATCGTCTGACCTGGCGAAGTGGGTGCGGGAGGCATTGAGGTCATTTCCCAACGCCTCGGTCGTCATCGGACAGCCAGAGCCACGGCGCGGGCCGCGTGGGATGGGGCGTGAGGGTCCCGGCGAGATGGGCCAGCAGGACGACGGGACGTTGGCGCTGACGCAGCAGCAGGGCGAGATGTTCTGCCGCGCGATGGCGGAGAGGCAAGAGGAGTTTCTGACGATCACGTTAGCCAGCAGACTGGCTCAGGCCGATCTGTCGCGGATGTTGGTCGGCGCGGCGCAAGAGGCGTCGGTTCCGGCCAGTCAAGTCTCCGGCTCGGAGTCGATCAGCGCGGGGATCGCGATCCCCTTCTCGCTGTCCACTCAATTGGCGCAAAACGTGGCGACGGCCTTCGGCTCGCAGCAAGGTGAGTCCGTGTCGGATGGTGTTTCGGATTCTGAGACCATCTCTCATACCGAGGGGCGAGCGACATCACACGGCTATGCGGTCACGGATGGTGTGGCGCACACGGAGGGCTTTGCAACCTCGTCGGGAAGCTCAGAGTCGCACTCCACATCGGTCTCGGAGGGGCACGCGCATACGGAAGGCGAAGCGCACACGGAGGGCAAAGCGCACACCGTGGGCCGGGCGCACACCAGCGGCGGATCGAGCAGCTCCTCCTTTTCGGTCACGAACGTGCCGTCGATCTCGACGACGACGGTCGGTTCCTCGGCGTCGCAGAGCAGTGGATGGAGCGCCGGGTCGTCGCACGGCTTGTCGCAGGCGGAAGGCACGGGGTGGAGCGAGTCGCAGTCCGAGGGCACCTCCAGCAGTGAGAGCGGCAATTGGAGCGCTGGAGCCCAGGCTTCGGTGGGGTTGCACGAAAGCGTGAGTGGAGGCATAGACGTGCGGCCCCAGGTCGGGGGCACCCAGGTTGGCGGCATTCAGGCCGGTGGGTCTATCGGTGCTTCCCAGAGCGTTGGGGTCAGCGCCGGTGTGGGCGGCGGAACTTCTACAGGGGAAAGTGCAAGCTCAACCAGCGGGCAGAGCGGGAGTTCCACGACGTCGCGCAGTGCGGGAGTGTCGTCCGGCGTGAGCGGGGGGGCGAGTCAGGGTGTATCGAGGAGTGTATCGACTACGCCTGGACACAGCATCACCAGTTCGTCAACATCGTATGGATCATTCTCGTCGTCCACGAAATCGGTGTCCAACACGACATCCGAGTCAGACACCACGTCGCAAGCGGATACGGAGTCGCACAGCACCGGGCACAGCACTGGTCATAGCACGTTCCACTCCACGACACGATCGGTGGCCGACACGGTTTCGCACGCCGAGACGGAGTCTTGGGCCAGCACGCGCTCGGTGTCGGACGGCGTGGCGCACGGGCAATCGCGCAGTCACGGTGTGTCGAGGAGTTCGGGGCAGAGCATCGGCAGGAGCCTGGGGCGCAGTTTGGGGCGAGGTGTAGGCGTCGGCCTGATGCCGAGCTTTAGTCTGAGTCGGTCGTACCAGTGGTTCAACGATCCGGCGGCGCAGTTGACGATGATCCTGCGGGCGCAGGAGGAGCTGTTGCGACAAGCGACGCTTGACGGGGCGTATCTCACCGATCTGTACGTGCTGACGCGCTCCGAGGCGGGCGCGGCGACGGCCGAGGTAGCCTTGAGGCAAGCCTATCAGGGTTCTGGTGAGCTCGTGGTGACGCCAGTGCAATCGCGGCGTTTGACGAAGGAAGATCAGCGGTACATCGCGTCGCACGCGTTGGCTTTCACACCCTCGACGAGGGAGGAGCGGATCGCGGGCACGCTGGAGGCGTATCGAGATTCCACACTGCTGTTGCCGTTGCAGTTGGCAGCGTATATGGCCCCGGCCCTGTTCGAGGAGGGATACAGCGTCACTACGCAGGAGCGCATTCCGACGTTCGCCTACGTGCCGGATATGCCGGGTGAGGCGGTGTTGGGTCACCAGTACTCGACCGAAAGAGCGGATTTGACGGGTGTACCGTTGCGGATGAGCGAGGATCGCTTCTTTCACACGGTCTTCGCGGCCGACACGGGGTATGGCAAGACGGTAGCGGCGGAGCGGCTGGTGTTTGAGACGACGGAGCAATGGCACTACCGCACGGTGGTGCTCGATTTTGGAGCCGGATGGAGAAGGCTGCTGAACGCGCCTTGGACGGCCGAGAACAGAGTAGAGGTATGGCAGCTTTTCCCCGGCGCACAGCGCCCGTTCCGTTGGAATCCGTGGCAGGTCGGGCGACGGATCCAGCCGGAGCGCCAGATGGTGGCGACGTGCGAGATTTTCAAGAACGCCGGACGGATGGGGGCGCGGCAATTGGGCCTAATGCGCCGTGCTGCCCGAGAGTTGTATTTGGACAACGGCGTGCTGACGGCGGACAAGGAGATCGCGACCGACCCGGTTTGGGGGCGGGTGAGAGATTCGAAGGAAGAGGCAGTGATCAACGTCGAGCGACGCCGGCAGTCGATGTCGAGGAGAAAGGTGGTCGGTCTCCACATGAGCGAATTGGAGCCCTTCGAGCGCCAGGCACTGGCCGTCCACCGCTCGAAGGCGGTGGATATGTCGGCTTGGGTTGAGAGGTTAAGGTCGTATATGCCCGAATTGGAGGGCAAGGGCGATCGGGCGACAATGCAGAGCTTGGAGGGTGTGTTGCTGAGATTGGAGGTCTTCACGCAGGGCGAGATAGCACGAATGTACGGATCGGGGGAGGACACCGTGGCGATCGAGGACCTGGGGCTGCTCGGCTCACCTGAAGATCCCTGGGGCGTTTCCGTGTTGGAGGGTGGGGCGGAAATGGACGAGTATGCCAAGATTTCCATTCTGGGGTTGGTGGCATGGCATTTGTACAACGATGCGGTGGTGCGCCGGCGGGAAGCCATCGGCAAAGAGGCTGGGCCAGTGCTACAGATCGTGTTCGAGGAGGCAAACAAGGTACTGACAGGCACTGACGCCGGTGGGGACGATCAGCAATCCGGGGCGGCTTCCACCTCGACGCTGTTCCAAGCGATGTGGCGGGATGGGAGAAAATATCGCATTTTCCTGCACCCGATTGTCCAAACTGTCTCCGAACTCCCGCCAGGGGTGCTCTCTTCTTGCAACAATGCCTTCTTCTCTCAGACGAAGAATCCCGACGATCGGGATTTAATGATGGCCCACCTGGCGTTCAGCGAGAAAGGCTTCACAGACGAGGACTACAAGCGGTTCATCTCCAGGATGCCGGTGGGTATGGCGGTGGCGAAGTTGGGATACTCGATGGACGTGATGCACACGACACCGTTCCTGGTACGGCCCTCGCTCGTTTTCGGCGAGGAGCCGACGGACGCCGAGGTCTACCAGGCGATGACGGCCGCTGTCGCTGAAGAGGGTATCAGCAAGGAGTGAGCGTGGCCCATATCGTGGTTGCAGCTCCCGACAAGGCATCGTTGACGGCCCAGGCCTATCCAGCCTTCTCGGCGGCCGGGCTCACGATCCAGGCATTGGCTTCATCACCGCAGGAACTAGAGGAAGCCATCACGATCCTGGGCGACGTGATAGTGGTGGTCGACGTCTCCTTGTACGACCGTCCGAGTCCGGCGGCGCAGGACCTGGAGAAGCTGGGTGTGCCAGTGATAGTGATCGTGCCGGGGATTTGGGAGAATGAGGTCAATGTCTTCTCCGGTCTCAGTAATTTGGTCAAGGGTCACACTGCGCCGGTGACCTGGTCTGAGATCGTAGCAGATGTCAAGACCTGGTTGGCACAGCGTAGTAGTAGTAAGAGTCCAGATTCGTCTCCGCAGAAGCGCCAGAAACACGGAGAAGCCGCGTCTGCATCAGATCCCCGCACTCGCGGGGGTGGATCGAGAGCTTCGACCAGGTTGGGGTTTTACGGCTCTCGCGGCGGTGTGGGCGTTTCGACAGCGGCGTTAGCAGCGGCGCAGGCGCTGGCCGAGGCGGGGCAGAGAGTGGCGTTATTCGATGCCACGCGGCGGGGTGACTTGCACGTGATGTTGTCTCAAATGCCGACGGAGCAGCCTGTGCAGCGAGGGAGGATTACCCTGTTCCTATCGCCGCCGGGCGAGGAACAGGCAAAGGGGTTCGACGCCATCATCATCGACGGTGGACGTGAGCGGGGCAATTTCAACGCCGAGTGGGTCGAATTGCGCAAGCCGTTGTCGGATGATCAGGTGCGGCGTCTCGTGGGCTTGGAGACTCGCGGGGCTGCTCCGAGCAGAAAAGGCGAGGCTACACAGTCTGGACAACGTTCCAAGCACAGATTCCGCCTCGGCGGATTCGATTGGGGCAAGTTGATTCCGGTTATCGAAGTAACTGATTAGAGGAGCAAGGATATGAAGGAGATATTGGTCGCTGTCGTAGTGAGCGTGGTAGCTCTTGGCTCGTTGGTGTTTGCGACGGATCCATCGGAGGCCATCGATCCGGTACCGCCCGTGCTCGTAGCGCAGGCAAGTGGGAATACGCGGCATTCTTCCTCTACGCTGATTGGAACTTCGGCGGAGGCCGAGATGGTCGTAGTTCCGCCATCCGGGCGTGTCGAGGATGTGGCCGAGGTCATTGCCAGCCGCTGGGAGCGGGAAGGTTGGACGGTATCTACGGTTGAGGATTCAGCCATATCTAGCAGTTGTGCTCTCACGGTGACTGCGAGCATGGGGATCACTGAATATAGCGCTTACCTGCAGCCGTGCAACGAGTCGCTTCCCGCGTGTTATCGCACCGATAGCGGCACCGAGGCGATCTACGTTCACGTGTGGAGAAGCCGTTAAAAAATGAAGGGTACGAATCGTCGTTTGGTTACAG
>CAZDYW010000127.1:1162-7392 GCA_964509655.1 uncultured Anaerolineales bacterium | reverse complement strand
CCATTGACGATGACGTCGGTGCACGGGCTCGCTCCCTCTTCAAAGTTGCGCAGCACCAGCGGCAGCCAGCATATGGACCTTTGGATAAAAAATGTGTCCGTGACCCAAGCGGAATGGTTAGTAGCCGCATCGAAAACCTGCACGCCCCAGGTGTGTGGCCCGCTGGTGAGATGCGTTATGGTGTAGACCGCCTGAGTGGTGGTATAGATTTGATCATCTACTGCCACCCGATAGGCCAGCGCCGATCCGCCATCCGGCCCAACTGGCTCCCAAGACAACCGCACCCCCGTCGCCGTGACGGTGACGCCGCCCGTGGGCGTGATCAGCCTGGTGGCGGTGGGCGGAATCGTGTCGTAGATGAAATCAACCTGGGCGGGTGAAAGATCGATCTCCCCATCGGTCAGACAGGCGCGAGCTCGCAGCGTGTAGCTGAGTGTGCAGCCGCCGTCGTCGCAAGCGACCACATCCGTCAGCGCATAAGTCCAGGTCAGCCCCCCGGTCGACGTCAGCGGCTGAGTGCTCAGCCAGAGCGTCTCGGTCAGCCAGTCGGTCCCACCCCAATAATACCCATCGGCTTCGCGCTGCACCTGCAACTCCGTCCGGTCGAGCACCGCCACATCGTCGAGCATCACAATTCCCGCGAAACGGGGAATAGCGTTGTGCGCACTGCCGTCGAGCGGGGCGGTGATCGTGGTCTCCAGCGACGGATAGCGGAAGGTATCCGTGACCCAGGCGGAAGTATTGCCGGCCGCGTCGCAGACCTGCACGCCCCAGGTGTGCAAGCCTCCGGTAAGTTGGGTGATCGTGTAGGCCGCCTGCGTGGTGGTATAAATTTGCCCGTCCAGATTCACGTGGTAGGCCAGCGTCGAGCCGCCGTCCGGCGCGACCGGCTCCCACCTCAGCGTCACGCTCAGCGGCGCGGGGACGGCGAATCCACCCGTGGGCGTGATCAACCTGGTGATGGTCGGCGGCGTGGTATCGTAGACGAAGCTCACCTCGGCGGGCGTGGTGTCTGAGTATCCACCATTACCCGTCGTCCAGGCGCGGGCGTACAGTTCATAATCACCGTCACCGGCGAGAGGATCGCCCAGCGCGTCCGTCAGCGGGTAGCTCCAGGAGAGCGTGAAGCCCAGGGTTGGAGTGACGGTCGCTGTCAGCGGCTGGGCGTCCAGCCAAGCGGTCTGCGTGACCCAATCGCTTCCCGTCCAGTACTGCTCGGATGATTCACCTGGTGAGTACTCACCCGTGTGCCGAATCTGCACCTCGACCCGGTCCAGTTCGGCGACAGGACCTGCTTCAGCCATACCCTCGAAGGGTGGCACGCTGTTATGAAAACTGCCATCTTTAGGGGCGGTGATGCTCGTGTTGACCGGGGGCGTTATGCAAAGCCCCAGGAAATCGATCACCCGCGCCATCACCTCGGCCTGCCGTTCGGGCTGGATGGTCTCGAAGGGGAAACCGAAGTAGACCAGCCGCTCGCAACTGTTAGCTGAAGGCTCAGCCGCGTATTGCACCGCCGCCGTGCCGCCCAGCCCGCCGCTGTATTCCAGCGCCGCCGTGGAGTTGATGGGCATGATCTGGTCCGGGTAGTCAACGTCATACATCCCCGGCGCGTCGAAGCGGAAGGAAGCCAGCCCCTCGAAGATAGAACCGGGGAGCGGCTCGACCTCATAAGTGCCCGCGTCATCGCCGACGTAATCGGCCCGCAGGGCTTGATTGTAGAAATCGGGATCAACCCCGTGAATGTCGAGGTCGTAGCCGATCTCGCTGCCGCTGATGAACAGCGCCCCACCGTTTTCCAGGAAATCGGTCAGCAGCGAGCGCTCTGTCCCGTCCAGCGTCTCGTCCTGGGCCGATTCCTCCCCCAGAATCCAATCCACCAACGTGTATCCACCCAGCCCCACCCCACCCTCTTGCAAGGCTTCATTGCTCACGCTGTCGAAGGGATAGGAAATGACCTCGGCGTGCTGGATCACGTAATCGTAGCGGTTCATCTGATCTAGCAGCATGCGCTGGTTCTCGCCCTCAATCGGATCATCCTCATAGAGCGTCATCGTCCCGTTGAGGCGGTCGAAGCCGTTGACGAGCAGCACCTCGGCCCCGTCGCCCACACGGACGGCCAGCGTCTCGGTGGCGAAGGACTCACCGCCTTCGTTGGTGGCAGTGACGCGCACGAAGAGGAGCTGGCCTTTCGAGAGATCAGAGAGCGTGTAAGCGGTGGTCGCCGTCACCGCCGTGCCGTTCGACCAGCCGAGGCCGTCGGCGCTGGTGTAGACGCGGTAGCCGGTGGCCGGGTCGCCGGAGAGATCGAGCGTGTCGGTCGGGGAAGGACGCCACGAGACACGCACTCGACCGTCGCCCACGTTGCGCACCGCCAGATGGGTCGGGGGCTCCGGCAGCAGAGTCAGGTCGCTGCTATCCCGCTGCTCGAAGTACTTGACGATGCCCTGGTACATCGCGCGGGCGGCCAGCATGTTGAACGTCGGCTCCTTGAGAGCGTCGGCGTCATAGATATTGTCGTGATAGGCAATCTCGAAGAGCGCACCGGGGATCTGCCGCTCGCCTAGCGCATCGATCTCGCTGTCCCAGAGAGCGCGCAGTTCGCCCAGGTTCATACTGCGTTTGTAGCCCGGCCAGGAGGGGTCCCAGCCGGCGCGGATGTCCTGCACCAGCTCATTGTGGACGATATCGCGCAGATCCTCACTGCCCGGCGTGATGGGATAGCCATAGCCATTATGGATGATGCTGACCGTGCCGCCCACGTCGTCCTGATAGCCGCTGTAGCCATTGGTGTGCCATGAGACATAGACCGCGTCGTCGCCGGTATATTTGTGCTCCCAGCGGGCGTAGATCGGGCGGGCGGTCACATCGCCATATGGCGCCTCCATGCCCATCCGCTGGACGTAGTAATAGGCCGCGACCTCCCACCAGGGTTTATCGGGCGGATAGGTCGCCGCCGTGACGATGCCGCTCAGATCATCGAGGACGCCGCCGCCGAAGCGCACCGCGTCGGCGACGACCACACTGCCAGGCGCGGCGGATTGATTGCTCAGCCTGATGCTGGCCTCCTCACCGGCCCGGAAGCCGTAGGTGCCGAGGTAGTGCCAGGTGAGCCCGTGATGGCGCTGATCGACGCTTACCGCAGTCTCCCCGCCCGCGTGGTGGATGGTGTAGCGGGCGTCGGGAGCGCGATTGGAGCTGGGATAATACCAGACATAGACAGCGTAGCGCCCGTCGGTGGGCAGTGTCGCGCTCCAGACGGCGGTGGCGGTCGGCGTGCAGGTGGTCGTCTCGGCCCAGCGGTAATCGCCCTCCGCGTAGCCCTCGGAGGCCGTGGGCGTCCACGCGCCGGTCTCGGTGTAGCCAGTGCCCGGAGCCGGAGCGTCATTATCCACGATCAGCTCGACCTCGTTCATATCCCGCTCGCGAGCCGGCCAGACCATCGCGCCGGCGTTCCAGAGATACTGGAGCAGATACTGATTGACCGCCTCGGCGTTGTTGTGATCCTCGATGATGGGCTCCTCGTAGGGTGGGTATGGATAGGGCGGACGTTGGGTCTTCCAGCGCACGCAGTCACAGCGGCCATCATAGTCCCACTCCCAGCCGTGCCCCGCGCTGACGTAGACCGTCTTGCCGCTGAGCGCTCCCTGTGGCTGGCCCTGGCCGGGGATTGGAGGCTGGCCGACGTACAAGGGTGCGCTCTGCGGTTCCTCTTCCGCGGCGGGCGCTTCCTTGCGCGGCGCAGGAAGATCGGGCAGGAAATCGGCCAGCGGCACAAACTCGCCGCTGACCGGATCGCGCGTCTCGATGCGCAGCTCTCGCCAATCCGGCTGCGTCAACTCACCGGCGATCTGGTGGACGATTCTGTCGAAGCTATCGTGATCCAGCTCCTGCAAACTCTCCGCCGAGACCTCCACGCGAGCGGTCACAACGCCGTCGGGCTGGCTCTGGAGTTCCATCAGCTTCATCTCCACATCCTGCGGCCCCGGAGGCGTTGGAGCAGAAGTGCGGCTCGGTGCGGCTAAGGAGGGGAAGAAGGTCATGGTCAACACAATCAGAGCCAAAATGGCCGTGGTTTTAAGTCGTGATTTTCTCATCTCAATTTCCTCCCGTGGGAGGTAATTATACCTTTATTGGCGTTCTCTGTCATCCTTGGTTCATCGCTCGCTCCAGGCCAACAGCCGTTCCACGTCCCATGCGTTGATCACATCGGCAGCTCGCGCCCAACCCCGGCGCGCCGTCGCCACGCCGAAGGGCAGCACGTCGAATCCGTTCACGTTGTGGGCATCGGAACTGATTGCCAATTTCACGCCCAGCTCAAGCGCCCGCCGCACGTGCCCGTCCCTGAGGTCGAGGCGCGAGGGGTGGGCGTTGACCTCCAGCGCCGTACACATCTCGGCTGCGGCATGGAATATCGCCTCCATATCCAAATCCGCGCCTTCCCGCTCCTCAATCAAGCGCCCGGTGGGATGAGCGATGACGTCCACGTGTGGATTGCGGATGGCCGCGAGCATTCGCTCCGTGACCTGCTCCCGGCTCTGCTGCAAACCGGTATGCACCGCCGCCACCACCAGATCCAGCTCGGCCAGCACTTCGTCCGGCAGATCGAGCGCCCCGTCGGCCAGCACTTCGACCTCCACGCCGGCCAATACCTGGAACCCACCCTCCAATTGCTGATTGATCTCATCGATCTCCGCTCGTTGCTCGCGCAGATCCTCGACGTTCAAGCCGCCGGCTACGCCCAGGCTGTGTGAGTGATCGGTCACCAGGGCATACTCCAGCCCACGCGCCCGCGCTGCCTGCGCCATCTCCAGCAGGCTCTGGCGTCCATCGGAACGGGTGGTATGAAACTGCAAATCGCCGCGCAGATCTTCCATCTCAATCAAATCGGGCAGGCGGCTATCCAGCGCCGCCTCGATCTCGCCGCGATCCTCGCGCAGTTCCGGCGGGATGAGGGGCAGTCCCAATGTGGCGTAGACATCCTCCTCGCTGGCGCAAAGTATCTCGCCCCCGTCATCCCGCTTGAGCGCATACTCGCTCAACGAGAGGCCCTGTTCGAGCGCCAGCCCGCGCAGACGGACGTTATGGGCCTGGCTGCCGGTGAAGTATTGGAGTGCCGTACCCCAGCGGCTCGGCTCCAGCACGCGCAGATCGACCTGGAAGCCAGCGTGGGTGCGAATGGAGGTCTTCGTGGAGCCGCTGAGCATGACTTCGGCCACCTGGGGTAAATCGCGGAATTTCGCCATCACCACTTCGGGCTCGGCGGAGGCCACCAGCAGATCCAGATCCCCCACCGTTTCCCGCATGCGGCGCAGGCTGCCGGCCGGAGCGGCTTGCACCACACCGCGCACTTGACCCAGCGCGGCTAACATCTCCTGGGCCAATGGCCACGCCTCACCCAGCCGCGTGCGACCGGTGCGCCGCTTTAGCGCCTCGATTCCATCTATCACGTTCTGCTCGCTCTTGGCACCGAAGCCGTGCAGTTCGCGCAGGCGGCCCAGATGGGCCGCTTCCTCCAGCTCGTCGATGGCGGTGATATTGAGCTCCTTCCAGAAGCGCGCCGCGCTCTTGGGGCCGACGCCAGGAATGTGGAGCATCGCCACCACGCCCTCCGGCACTTGCGATTTGAGCTTCTCGTAAGCCTCCAGGCGCCCGGTGCGCATCAGTTCGTCGATCTTGGAGGCCAGCGTCTTGCCAATGCCGGGCAGAGATTCCAGTTCATCCGCCCGCCAGACATCCTCCAAGGGTCGCCCCAGCGCGGCGACAGTTTCGGCGGCGCGGCGATAGGCCAGGATGCGATGATAATTCTCACCCTGAATGTCTAGGATGTCGGCCATGCTCTCGAAGATTTCGGCTACTCGTGAATTTTTCATTTCTTTCTCTCCTGGTAACGAGTGGGCGGGCACAGAGTCCCGCCCCTACGGTGGGCGCCCGATCCCCTATCTTGGTGCGATTATACCCTTGCCTTAACTGCTTGACAATGGTACTGTGGTACGCTAAGATAGCTTGGAATTGGCAGGCCCTCGGCTGGGAATTAAGCGAAAGGAGTTCCATGCTCAAAGCCATCACATTCGACTTCTGGGGCACGCTTTATCAGAACGCCTACGCCCACGAAGAGCGGCGCTGTCTGCTTTGGACCACGCTTTTGCAGCACGATCAGCCGCGTCCACTTGATGAGATAGAAAAAGCCTATCACCACGCCAGGGAGGTATGGGATCGTGTCTGGCGAG
>CAZDYW010000127.1:0-1062 GCA_964509655.1 uncultured Anaerolineales bacterium | reverse complement strand
TTTTAGAGAGATTGAAATGAGCATATATGAATACGCCGGCAATTTGCACATCCACACCCCCTACTCGGACGGGGAGGCGCTTCATGCCGAGGTAGCACGGGCGGCCAGCGAGGCGAAGCTCGATTTTGTGATCGTCACCGATCATAACGTTTGGGTGGATGGCGTCGAGGGATATTACGGCAACGTGCTCTTGCTGGTGGGCGAGGAGTTACACGACGTGCGCCGCCAACCACAGGCTAACCACCTTCTGGCCTACCACGCCGAGGATGAATTGGCCCCCTATACCTCGGATCCGCAGGGATTGATCGACGCTGTCAATCAGCACGGGGGCTTCTCTTACCTGGCCCATCCCTATGAATACAGCAGCCCCGTCGCTCCCGAACTGGAACCCATCCCCTGGGTCGCTTGGGATGTCACGGGATACACAGGCATTGAGATTTGGAATTATATGTCCGAGTTCAAGGGACTGTTGCGCAATAAACTGGCCGCGCTCTACTACGCCCATTTCCCCTCACGGGGCATCCGCGGGCCATACAAGGAGATGCTGCGCCGCTGGGATGAGTTGCTGTCGCAGGGAATGCAAATCGCCGCCATCGGGGGGGCCGATGTGCATGGCAAAGAGTATTCGCTGGGACCTTTCCGCCGCGTCCTGTTCCCCTATGCCTACCTTTTCCGCTGTGTCAACACGCACATTCTCACCCAGCGCCCGCTCAACGGTCAGTTAGAGCACGATAAAAAGCTGGTCTATGACGCGCTGCGAGCTGGCCACACATGGGTGGGCTACGATCTGCCAGCGTCAACGCGCGGCTTCCGCTTCCAGGCTCGCAGCGGCTTCAACGAAGCCATAATGGGAGAGGAACTGGTGCGCACCGGCGCGACCAAGGTAATAGTGCAGACCCCCGAAAGCGCCGACATTCGCTTGATGTGTAATGGACAGGTGGCGGCGCGGGCAGAGGGCAAATATCTTGAGCACATCACGGCCTTGCCGGGCGTCTATCGCGTCGAGGCCTATCGTCGCTACCGCCTGGGCCGTCGAGGCTGGATTTTCAGCAGCCCGATCTA
>CAZDYW010000126.1:0-7483 GCA_964509655.1 uncultured Anaerolineales bacterium | reverse complement strand
TCATGGAGACCTCCCTCGACGAGAAAGAGGGGTAGACCCTCTCTTACGTAACATTATCATTTGACTTGACAGGCGCTCACAGGGAACCGAGGGATAAAATAGTCATCACTAACACAACAAACTACGCTCTGACATCAGTCTCATACTCCACCAAGCGATGCAGTGCCCTACGACATTCAATTTCACACTCAGGGCAGGCACTTAGACGCTCTAGAATTTTAGGCAATAAATCGATGCCGCCCCAGGCCAACTGCTCAGCGTAGTACTCCATCACAGCGAAACATTCCTCACAAGTCAACTCTGCAGGATTATCCAGCAAAAGCTGCCACAAAGGTCTCGTCATTTCAAAACTCTATAATTGTCCCTGCTGGGCAAGAGCATATCCTATCCGGCCCAAGCTTCAGCATCAAGTGAATGTAAGCGCCCTCACCGGTGCAATGATTAGAATAGATCCGCTGCACAGACTCCGTTTCCACAAGCACTTCTCCAACATGCTGCATATGACCCAAGGAGATGCCGGTCAAATGCAAACCGCCGATGATGCCCCAGATAGGGCGACCAAAAGCTCGTTGCACGTGGTTTATGGTGTTGAGCAATCCGGCGTGACAACAGCCACACAACAGAACCAACCGTCCTTCCTCCTCCAAAACCAAGGCCATATCGTCCCGGTAAGCATCTGCAACAAGCATATCACCCTCGCGCATCAGGTGGCGCGCGCTGCGACCTTCTGGCTCTGAGCGATCCGTTATCTCGCCCGTCGTCCAGACACCTGAAACGATCTCCTGCGGAATCGCGCTCAAACGCAGTGTTAATCCAGCCTCCAATTCCTCTCGTGACATAGAGAGGCCCACATACTCAACCCCATCCCCTTTCCCTGAGAATCGCTCTCGGAAAAGGTCAGGGTTAGCATAGAGCGGCGTACCAGGACTCACGCGCTCCATCAGCGCCGACAACCCGCCGGTGTGATCATAGTGCGCGTGGCTGATGGCAACAGCATCTATGGGTAAAAATCCCTCACTCGTCATCTGATGATCTACATCCAGCAAGCCTAGGTTATGCATCAGTACCGTGCCGCTCTGTCCAGTGTCGAATAGAACCCGGGCCGTCTCGGTCTCGATCAAAAAGGCCACACCGTGCTCACCCCAAAAGGGTGAACTGAGTTGAACTGCATCATCAACGACACAAGTCACTTTCATCGCTCGCCTCCTTGATAACACGTAGGGGCAGGCCCAAGGCACTGCCCCTACGCGACTGCTAATTGCTATTTCCTGCCGTTTTACCCGCGAGTCATCTGCGTGCCGCATTTGGGGCACTGCTTCTGGTAGCAGGGTTGCCCAACGACGTGCGGTTCCTTGTGTCCACAACTAGGGCAGACGCAAGCGCCGCCAGGCCCGGCAGCATTCGGGCCTCCCATCCGTCCGCGTCCGCCGCGTCCAGCTCCGCCGCTGCCCCGTCCGCCGCCTCCTCCTCGTCCTCGAAACATAGTTCTCACCTCCCGTGTATAAAGCGTAAAGCGTGAAACGTAAAACGTTACTTGAAGCTAAGGATAACTTCAGGCGGATGCCTGAGAGTGTTGGTCAAGGTGACGTGTCGCGCTACGCCGATCAAGCGGCGCTTCACATCTTCGGGTGGCTCCGGCTCGATCTGGAGTATGGCCTTCAAGTCGCCGACGCGACGCGGGCGCGGCACTTCCTCGTACTCCATCTCCAGGCGCACGCGCTCGATGGGAATATCGCGCAGGCGGCAGGAATTGACCACGAACTCCAGAATGCAGGCACCCACCGCGGCCACGAACAACTGGGGCGCACTCATCGCCGTACCGCTTCCGCCATCCTCCGGCGCGGCATCCACGACCAAGGTGTGCCCCTCGGCGGTCGATAGGAAGCGCATACCATCCACGTGCTGTACAGTGAGCTTCATTCGCACCTCGCTATTGGGCCGGAAACGGCAAGGACACCGACCAACCGACGCCGACCAGCGTGCAATCCTCACCGAACTCTTCGCTGAACATTTGCCGGGCGCCATCTCCGGTGCAATGGCATGGCGCCACTCGCTGCACGCCCATCGCGCGGAAATCGGCCATGATGCTCTCCACGCGGGAGCGACTGGCACCGCCCAGATGGAACCCGCCCATCACCAGGGCGATGTCGCCCCCGATGCTCTCCTTGGCCCGCCGCACCATCTTCTCGACGCCCGGATGGGCGCAACCGGTGACGACGACCAGGCCATCCTCGCTCTCCACCGCCAGCGCTTGCTCAGTGATGCCGCCGCGCACCTCGCCGGTGGTGTGGATGCCCGGCGCGATCTCCAGCGGATCGCTCACCTCGACCAGCTCGGTCAAGGCTCGCACGTCACGCTTGAACGCGCCGGAGAACGATGCTGGCACATAGACCGTCGGCTTGACGCCCGTGCCCAGCAGCGCCCCCAGCCCGCCAGTGTGATCGCCGTGAGCGTGGGAAAGCACCACCGCGTCGATCTCGGCGGGATCCAGGCCCAGCTGCGACATATTTGAAAGCAGCGTCGCGCCATCGCCGCCGGTGTCGAAAAGCACTATCCCACCCTCGGTCTCCACCCAGCAGGAGAAACCCCACTGAGTCTGCAAGCGCTCATCATAGGCATTGTTATCATAAACGATAGTGAATTTCACGGTTTGCACCTCCTTTGTAGGTGTCGGTCGGGGTGTCGGAACCGGGGTATTCGTAGGCTCAGGTCTCGGCGTCGCCGACCTTGAAGGCGTGACAGAGGGCGTAGCTGATCGTAGCTCAGTGGCTGAGCTACGATCAGCCATAGTTGGCGCCGCTGAGGTTGAAGATGGAGAAACCGGGGGAATTTCCGTCGGCGTTGGCGAAACCTTCGGAAGCGCACACCCGGCGATCATCAACCCCACCAGTGCCAGAGAAGCCAAGCGCATCACTTTCATCGTGACCCCCTCAGCGTCCCCGCCTGCGACGGCGTAATCTGCGCCCGCCTCCACTGCGGCGACCGTTGCTCAGCGGAGCCGATGCTCCAGCAGACAGACCGCTTTGCCGGGCCGAGATGCCCTTCGGCTCCGGTCTCGAAGCCAACCAGCGCCCTACTCTCCGCGCCAGCGCCCCGGCTGCCCGCGCTAGAAGTCCCAGGCCGGCAGCGGCGACTGCCACGCCAGCCGTCTCCGCTAGCGGCGCCGGCTGACGCACTGCAGGCGCCGGGCGTTCTTGGATAGGCACCAATTCACCCTGAAGAACGGGCTGGATGGCACCCTCCGGGCAAGCGTCGATGCAGACCTCACATCCCCGACAGAGCGACTCATCGACCTGCGCCTTGCCGTTCGCCAGCACAATGGCCCCGGTCGGACATGCCTCGACGCACGAGCCGCAAGCTGTGCAGCGTTCAACGTCGATCCATACCATCTGTTTGTCCGACACGATTGTCACCTCCTTTCACTTGAACCCACTCACAACTTCAACCTAAATCTTCAATCCTACCTCGAAGCCCTCCTGGATCGCCTCCAGTGCCTTGCGCGGTTCAGCCGCGTCGCCGATGACGTAGGTCTCAAAGGGAGCGTCATTGGAAACCAGTTCATCCACCAGCTCGCGGTTCGAACGCACGCCGACGGCCATCACCACGGTCTCGGCCGGGAAGACGACTTCCTCGCCATCACTCTCTGCGATCACGGTGTCCGCTGTCAAGCGCTTCACGGCTGTGTGGGGATGGACCATCACGGCCTCTTTCTGTAGCCTATCGATCAGCATGCCCTTGGCCAGCTTGTCCATGCCGGGGGCCAACTCGCCCATCATTTCCACCACGACGACCTGTTTCCCCTGGGATGCCAGCAGATCGGCCGTCTCCAGGCCCACCAGACCGCCGCCGATGACGAAAGCCGAATCGGTGATCACATCCGCCTCGCCTTCCAGCAATTCGTGCGCCGAAATCCAATTCGCCTCCTCCAGGCCGGGGAAGTTGATGACGAGCGGCAGGCCGCCAGTCGCCAGCACAACCGCGTCGGGGGCGGTTTCCTCCACCATCTCCTTCGTGACCTTGGTGTTCATCTTGACCGCGACGCCCTCGCGCTTGACCATCTCCTCCAGGTAGCGGATCAGGTCGAAGAACTCCTCTTTGTGGGGCGCGACCGATGCGATGTGGAACTGTCCGCCCAGACGGTCGCTCGCCTCGTAGAGAGAAACATTGTGCCCGCGCTGGGCCGCTATGAAGGCCGTCTCCAGGCCTGCCACGCCACCACCGACCACCATCACGTCCTTCGGCTCATCGGCGGGCGTGATTTCAACCTCGGCCTCGCGGCCGGTCAGCGGGTTGACCAGGCACGAAGTTCTGTGCCCGCGCTTCAGCTCGGCCAAGCAGCCTTGATGACAGGATGCGCAGAGCGCGATGCCGGCCATATCGCCCGCCTCGGCCTTGCGCGGCCAGTCGGGATCGGCCAGGAAGGGGCGTCCCAGCCCGATGAAATCTGCCTGCCCGTGCTCCAGCACCTCCTCGGCCCAATCGGGGCGGCGGATGCGGCCCGCCACGCCCACGGGGATGGAGACGGCGACCTTGATCTGAGCGGAGAATGGTGGCAAGTGAGCCTTTGGCGTGCCGGCCGGGTAGAGGGCGCAATGGACCGCCTCGCACATCGTGCCGGAGGTGACGCCGAGTGCGTCCACGCCGGCCTCCTCCAGCGCCTGGGCGACGGGCACCGCGTCCCAGATAGTCAGCCCGCCAGATTCGTGATCGCCAGCGTTCATTCGCACCACGAGCGGGAAGTCGTCCCCGACCGCCTCGCGCACGCCCTCCAGCACCTCCAGCCCGAAGCGCAGCCGGTTCTTCAGCGAGCCGCCGTAGGCGTCCTGGCGCTGATTGCTGAGCGGCGAGAGGAACTGATGGATCAGATACCCGTGGCTGAAGGGGATCTCGATGGCGTCGAAGCCGGCTTCCTTCACGCGCCGCGCCGCCTGCCGGAAGTAATCGACGAAGGTGGGAAGCTCATCGACCGCCAGGGCACGCGGGAGCACGTTGTTCGCCTTGCAGCGCAGCGCCGAGGCCGAAACGCGCTGCTCCGCCGGCACCAGCTTGGGGTTGGCGGCCCGGCCGGCGTGATTGATGTGCGCCATCAACCGCCCGCCGGCCTCATGCACCGCGTCGGTCAGGCGATGCAGCCCGTCCACCATCCCGTCATTGTGAATGCCCAGTTGCGTGGGAACCTCGCGGCCACTGAGGTGAATGTACAGCGGCTCGGTAGTGATCAGCCCGGCGCGACCTTCGGCCCGTCGGGTGTAGAAAGCGATGTGATGATGTGTGACGTCTCCCTGCTTAGTCGCATACCCCAACTTGATCGGCGTCATCACCACGCGGTTCGGTGCCTCCATACTGCCGATTTGTAACGGTTGAAAAAGTTTCTCGAAGTGTGTGTTGTCAGACATTTCTTCTCCTTACCAGTTATTTTCAATGCTTTGAAACGCTGGGGAGCCCCTAAAGTTTAGGGCTTTCTATCCCTTGTAAACCGTATTAAAGTCATCCCCCTTGTACCTTAAAAAATCCATACCCCCTAGCCGAGCAACTGACCTGGTTTAAGGCCAGTGATCTCCTCGGTCGTCAACCCTCGCGGCTCAAAGCGTTTGATCTCCTCGCCATGAGAATCCTCAACTATGAAAGTGTCTCGTTCATTCGATCTTCCAGGCCCTTACGGTTTTCTTGCGCTCAGCAGCCGCACGTAGCCAAAGTAATAGCTGTGAACCTGAAAGTCGGCGAACCCATGCTCTCGCAAGATCGCCTGCCAATCTCGACGCACGAAGTCAGTCGCCAGCGGGCACTCAAGGCGCTGGAAGGCGAAACCAAAGGGCCAAAATGTCCGCTCCGGCTCGAACTCGTTCCAGTCCAAGATGAGCCATTGACCGCCAGGCCGCAGCGCACGGTGAACGTTTTCGATGACGTGCAGCCGATCTTCCTGGATTAGGCCGTGCAGGACGAAGGAGATGAAAACCTTGTCGAAATCCCCATCATAAGAGAGCGGTTCTTCGATGCGCTGCTTTTTCATCGTCACGTTGGGCAGGTGACGGCAGCGCTGCCGGGCTTGCGCTAGCATTTCCGCGCCGATATCCAAGCCCTCTATCCGCCCCCGTTCGGAGAGATAGCGGGCCATCAAGCAAGCGTTGCGCCCGCTGCCCGCTCCCAGATCAAGGATGCTGTCTTCTGGCTGGATCGCCATATCGCGCACGACCCGGCGGATGAAGAAGGGGTACGTGCCAGCGGTGATGAGGTTCATCAGCAGGTCATAGTGACGGGCTTCTGCGCCGTCAACCTCTACTCTTGAATCGGCGCGGGTAAGCGGGCGTTTATCATTGTTGGGACTGTTCATCTACTTCTCCAATTTTTTGTCAGCGGGCGGGTACGGAGCCCCGCCCCTACGATGTCGCTCAAGGTGATCGCCAGATACCCGCCGGAATGTGGGCAACCACAAGGGATTGCCCCTACGATGTTGCTCAAATCTGTAAAGCGCTGCTTTCCGGCAAGTGCCGCGTCAACAGTGCGCCGGCTCCGATAAAAGCGGCGGCGATGAGGAAGAGCGTCGGGTATGACCAGTGTTGTAACAACACACCGGCCGCCAGCGACAAGAAGGCCACCGGAAGGATCAAGACTGCATTGAGCGCAGCATAAGTTGGGCGCTCGGCAGCGGGAGCCAGCTCCAACAGGGCGCTGTTAAAGCCCACCTTGCGCCCGTTAAATGTGGCCCCGCCCAGGAAGATCACCGGCAGCAAGCCCCTCCAGCCAAAGCGCCCCAGCGCAATTGCCAAAAGCGGCGCCAGCGTAGAGATAAGGGCGCACGCAGTGAGCATGCGGCGGCTACCATACCGATCTACCATCCGCGCCCATACCAGGTTAGCCAACACGCCGCCCAGCACCTGGGCCAGCAGAAACCACCCGATTGCCCCTGCCGGCGCGTCCAGCTTCTGGCGAGCGTAGACGACGTAAAACGGCAGTACCATCAGGCTGAAACCGGTGAGCAACTGCACGCCAATCAGCATTCCCAAATGGTGGGTCGATTTCACGAGCTGCTCGCCGTACTCCCGCCAAGAGGGGACTCTCCCGTCGGCATCGGCGCGGGGCGGCTCGCGCATGATCCAGAAACCCAGCGAAGCCACAAATAGCGATATAGCCGCCATTCCGAAAAGGAGCGCGTAGTTGTTCGGATAGGCCATATGGGCCAGAACGTGCCGCGCCAAAAGCGCCGCGCCCATGGACAATGGGCCGGCCAGTGCTTCCTTGCCCCCGAAAAAAGCGCCCCGTCGCTCTGGGGGGATGACCTTGCCGATGATGTCGGTGTATGGGACGCCGCCCAATCCACCGCCGGCGTAAAAGATCGCCAGCAGCCCCACCAAGGCCCAGGCCAGCAGGGTGGGATAGCTATCCCCAATCAGGTATATCAAAGCGGCCAACGCTCCCCAACTGATCACCCGCAGGTAGATGGCCAGCATCAGATAGGGCATTTTGTGCGGGCGCGGCTCGACCA
>CAZDYW010000125.1:0-7522 GCA_964509655.1 uncultured Anaerolineales bacterium | reverse complement strand
ATGCCGAGGCCCAGATTTGAACTGGGGACACCCTGATTTTCAGTCAGGTGCTCTACCAGGCTGAGCTACCTCGGCGCTTCCAACGGGCGTTATTCTATCCTAAAAGGAAAATCTTGTCAAGCTATTACGAAGTCGAGCGCAACGAAGCTGACAAGCTTCCCCGATCGACGCGTGAAGTCAAGTCCAAACTCAGCGGGGTAACGGAGACGACGCGATCCACCGCCAGCGCGTAAATGTCGGAGTCGGGCTCAACATTCTCTGGATTATCAAGCGGCTCATAATCTATCAATCCTGGCGTGGTCAAGCTATCTCGCCGCGGCGACAATGGCTTGAAGTAAGTGTGCCGTGAAGCCCGGGTCAGCCTCCAGGGCGTCTCGGTGGTCGCATCGGAGGGCACATCCAACTTGAGCAGGTCCACGTCAAAGGGCAGTTGTGCTTCAAGCAAATAGCGGGCAAAGAAGCGTGCGAAATGAATCGCGGCGCTGAAATCCACGTCGTCGGAGGGTTGAGTGTGTGTCTCCTTGGGCGTTTGCAAGGAGACGGCGAGGGAGGGCAAATCATGGGCAGCGCCTTGCAGCGCCGCGCCAACGGTGCCGGACACCGTGATGTCGGAGCCCACGTTTTCGCCGTAATTGATGCCAGAAATGAGCAGCGATGGCTTTCGAGGGGCCAATTCAAGCAGTGCGTGCAGGACCGCCAAGGCAGGTGATGCGTCAACCTGATAGGCTGGATGAAAGCGCCCATCCAGCTTCACATCGCGCTGTACAAGATCTCCTGTGAGATTGTGCGGCATGCTCCGACCGGCCCCTGAATGCTGTCGGTTGGGCGCCACGATCAAGAGCTCACCCAGGGGAAGGACAGCTTGAGCGGCAGCTCGAAGCCCCGGCGAATCGATACCGTCATCGTTGGTTACCACGATCAGAGGTGGTGATTTTGTGTCTTTCATCATAACGGGCGAATGATAGCAGTAAGCGGCTCTTTTAGCAAGCGCCCGAACTTAAAAATAGTCTGGACGCTCCACTGAATCTGTGTTAAAATAGACCATCGTAATTAGACCATTTGGAGATTGATATGCGTCGCTATCTTTACCTAATTTTGGGACTATTCATCCTCCTAGCCTTGAGGGTGCGCGTTGCCGATGCCTCCGGCCTGCCTAGCCCCAGCCCGCCTTCTGGACGAGTGGAGCACGCGCGTTACGTCTGTGTGCCCAACCTGCTCTGGCGTGACCCTGAACTATGCCCCGATCGCGGCCCCGGCACGACCGCCTACCGCATGGCCTCCATTCACCTCCCGGACCCCTTGCCCGAACTGCCGGCTATAGAACTGCCCCACGAGGATGAGGAAGAGGATGAACTGCTTCCTCACACCTACGCCCACGTCATCACGCTGCCGCTGAACATCTACCACCATCCTATGGAAGCGACTATGGACCTGCCGCCGGCCCGCACAATGCTCTCCGGCGATTGGTGGGTTAGCGTTGAGAATCTGGTCGAGTATGAGGGTCAAAAGTGGTACCAGATCAACGAGGAAGAGTTTGTGCCGGCCGAAATGTTGGCCCTGGCCAACCCCTCCCACTTCCAAGGCGTCTATCTCACAGAACAACCACAACACCCCTTCGCCTGGATCAACTGGTGGAGCGTGCAGCCCTTGATTATGCCTAATGGGCCGCCTAACGAGTCTGTAGACCCTCTGACCCGCTATCAGCGCGTCACGCTTTTCGCTAATGAACCACGCGGCGACGATGAGATATGGTATCTGATCGGCCCCGATCAATGGATTGAGCAGAGCCACGTCTCGCGAGTGGACGTCAGCCCGCCTCCCGCTGAGGTCGGCCCTGGGGAGAAGTGGATTGAGGTCGATCTATTCGAGCAGACTATCGCCGCCTACGAGGGCGAGCGCATGGTCTACGCCACCCTCGTCTCCAGCGGGCGCACTGCCACCGCGACCCCCGCCGGATTGTACCGCGTCTATTACAAAGTGCGCGAGGGCAAAATGAGCAATCCCGATGTGGAAGACGGTGACCCCACCTGGTACTACATCGAGGATGTGCCCTGGACTATGTACTTCCACGAGGGCTATTCGATCCACGCCGCCTTCTGGCATAACGCCTTTGGTTTCCTGCGCAGTCACGGTTGTGTTAACCTTTCCCCGCGCGACTCCGAGTGGTTCTTCAACTGGGCCGATCCCCCCGTGCCGGAGGGAATGAAACAAATTTACGTGGGCGACAGCAGCGGCACATGGGTGTGGGTACACTTTACCCCACCTTTCCCAGAGGAACAAACTGGAGATGCAGGGAACGAAGGGTAACGTTGAAGCCACAAAAGCCATTACGCGAGCTGTTTCACAACACTGCAAAATATCGCCTCGGATGGATAGCCTTATTCATCATTTTGGGCGTAGCTATGCCCCTCTTCGCCGCTTGTAGCGAACCGGCTACTCCCGAGTTTACGCCCACACCGACCCGCACTCCTCGGCCCACACCGACGCCCACGCCGACCTCCACCCCAACGCCGATGCCGACGCCGACGCCCGCCTGGCCGGTGACGGTTTTTATCCCTCCTGGATTGCCGCGCACGCTCTCTGAAGCGCTGGATGGAGTGCTCGCTGAACACCCCGAATTGTTCGTTCCCGTCACAACCGCCGAGAGCGCCGACTTGCAAATCGTGCTCAATCCCGGCTCCGAGGCGAACCCGCTCGCCGAGTGGGTCTACGCCCTCGTGGTTCCATTCCCTACCCTGAATGATGGAGTGACCTGGGCCGAAGTCGCCGGGCGATGGAACGGATCGCCGAGCGGCTCCTTCGCCGAACAGCCCTTGCTGATGACGGTCGACACCGCCCAGACGCTGACCACGGTGATGGGCGAGCCCTCCCCAGAGTCCATCGAGATCGTCCCAGAGGAGGAGATCGTGCAGCGGGCCTGGGATACACGCCCGGCCTGGGCTATCGTACCCTTCGATCAACTAGAACCACGCTGGAAGGTGTTACGAGTGGACGATGTCTCGGTGCTAGACCGCGAGTTGGATACAGCCACCTACCCGTTGATCGTGCGCGTCGGCGCGACCGGAATCGAGCGCGGCGTCGATAAGCTTCACGACATACTGCCTAGCGCTGGAGAAACGCGCCACTCTATTACCAACCGCGATCCGGATAAGCTTTCTGTGGTGATGATGACGGGCGTCACCGCGCTCACGCGGGCCACCGCCATGCGAATGGTACGCCACGGCGTGACCTATCCGGCCCAGGACATCCGCGACTGGCTGCTGGAGCCCGACATCACCCACATCAGCAGCGAGGTCTCATTCGCCGAGGACTGCCCGCCGCCGGGGGATTACTACACCATGGTCTTCTGCTCCGATCCGAGCTTCATCGGCCTGTTGGAGGATGTGGACATCGACGTGGTGGAGCTGACCGGCAATCATCTGCTCGATTGGGGCCTGGAGGCGATGGAGCTCTCGCTGAAGATGTATGAGGAGCACCAGATACCCTACTTCGGCGGCGGCTGGGATATAGTCCAAGCCAGGAAGCCATTCACGGTCACGCACGGGGTGCATAAATTCGCTTTTGTGGGCTGCAACCCGGCCGGGCCCCCATCCGTCTTCGCCACGGAGAACCGCGCCGGAGCGGCCCCCTGTGCCTATGGTCAAATCCGCGAGCAACTAGCGCCGCAAGTGCGCCAACTGCGCGAACAGGGCTTCATTCCCATCGTCACGCTTCAGTATCTGGAGTTTGACCGTTACGCGCCCACGCCGCAGCAGCGAGCCGACTTTCGCGCCCTGGCAGAGGCCGGCGCCGCCATCGTCAGCGGCAGCCAGGCCCATCAGCCCCAGGGCTTCGACTTCCACGCCGGCGCCTACATCCACTACGGACTAGGAAACCTCTTCTTCGACCAGATGCAGCGCCTGGAGTATCGGCAGGAATTTTTGGATCGGCACGTCTTCTATGATGGACGCCACATCAGCACCGAGGTCTTGACCGCGATTCTGGAGGACTACTCCCGCCCACGTCCGATGACGGCTGAGGAACGCGCGGAGCTACTGGAGGCCGCTTTCACAGCAAGCGGATGGTAAATTACGTTTTACTTTTCACCCCAATATGAGCAAAACTAACGACCACTCACCTTCCCTGATGGAGTTCGGCTCCATTCCCCTCGACCCGATCTACGCCTGGGGCATTGTGTTGGAACCGGTGGAGACGCTCATCGAGCGCACCGCCGATTTCATCCGACAGCTCGCCCGTGAGTCTTACGAGCGCGGCGAATCTTTCACGCGCGAGGAGTTGGAGGAGCGTTTCCTGGCCTTCTTCGACCGTCTGGTGGAGCAGAGGGTGCTCAACCGCTTGCCCGATGCCCCGCCGGAGAGAGGGCGCCGCATCCTGGGCCCCTACCGTTGGCTAAAGGCCCAGAACATCCGCATCGAGCGGCTGGTTGAATACTGGCAGGAACAGGCTGGGGATTAGAGGAAGACTGAAATAACCAGAGCGCCACTTCCTGACGATGTGACAGCAGGATGGTGGCGCTCCAGTGGGTTTACTCGATCCTTGAAACTACAGCTTCTCGACGACCGCCTCGGCCACCTCCAACGTGGTGGCGTCTCCGCCTAGATCGTAGGTGCGAACCTCTCCCTCCTCAATTACCTCGGCGATGGCCTTCTCTAACGCTTGCGCCTTATCGCTCTCGCCCAACCAATCCAACATCAGCCGGGTCGCCAGCAGCATCGCGGTGGGGTTGACTTTGTACATACCGGCGTACTTGGGCGCCGAACCGTGAGTTGGCTCGAAGATGGCGAAATCGTCGCCGATGTTGCCGCTGGCAGCGAACCCCAGTCCGCCCACCAACTGCGCCGATAGGTCAGAGACGATGTCGCCGAACATGTTGCTGGAAACCATCACGCCATAGTTCTGCGGGTTCTTGACCAGCCACATCGCCATAGCGTCCACGTTTGTCTCCCACAAGTCGATCTCCGGATACTCCTCGGAGATCTTCCGCGCCTCGCGCACCATCATCCCCGATGTCTCACGGATCACATTGGGCTTCTCCACCAGCGTGACGGTGGGGTATCCATACTTATCGGCATACTCGAAGGCGGCCCGCACGATGCGCTGGCAGCCCTTGCGGGTGAAGATGCGCGTGGAGAGAGCGATGTCCTCCGATGCCACGTCCTCGAAAGCGGCCATGCCGGGACTGAGCTCCTCCAGCAAATCCCGTAGCTCATCGGGCAACGGGTGGAACTCCACGCCGGCGTAAAGACCCTGCGTGTTCTCGCGGAAGACCACCAAGTCGATGTCATCCCGGTAGTTGAGCGGGTTGCCCTTGAATGCCTTGCAGGGCCGCAAGTTGACGTATAGATCAAATAGCTGCCGCATGCGGACGATGGGGCTGCGGTAGGTCAAACCTTTCCCCTGCAATTCCGGCACCAGCTCCGCCTCCGCCTCCTCCTTGGGTTTGGAGGTGATGGCGGCGAAAAGGGCACAATCACACGTCTCGAGCAGATCGACCGTGCGCTGTGGCAAGGGCTCGCCCTCGGCGCACCAGAACTCCCAGCCGATGTCCGCGTGGACATATTCGGCGTCCAGATCAATCTTGTCGAGCACGATCTTCGCTGCGTCCATCACGTCGTTGCCAATGCCGTCCCCTGGCATCAGCGCGATTTTGTACTTTGCCATAACTCCTTTATTCCTCCTAAATAACGGCGCGTATGGAAGAGCGCCATTTGCAATGGGCGGGCACAAGACCCGCCCCTACATTGCTACCTGCACACTTGCCTACTCAATTCCTAACTGCTGACGCACGTGGGGTATCAATCCCCCAGCCTCCAGAATCTCCATCACCTCCGGCGAGAGCGGCGGGAAGGTGTACTCGCCCTGTGGCGTCGTCACCGTACCGGCGGCGAAGTCGATGGTGATCTCATCGCCCGACTCGACCCCCTCCACCGCCGCGCAGGTCACGATGGGCAGTGCCTGGTTGATGCAGTTGCGGAAGTAGATGCGGGCGAAACTGCGGGCCACGATGGCTCCCACGCCCGCCTCCTTGAGACAGATCACCGCCTGCTCGCGGGAACTGCCGCAGCCCCAGTTCTTGCCCGCCACGATGATGTCGCCGGGCTGCACCTTCTCGGCGAAGGATGGGTCCAGATCCTCCAGGGCGTGCTCCGCCATCTCCGCCGGATCGGTGATGCTATAGGTGTATTTACCGGGGAAAATGACATCGGTGTTCACGTCGTCGCCGTACTTCCACACCCGACCCGTGATCTTGGTCTTCATCCTACACCTCCCTCGGATCCGTGATGACGCCGGTGAGCGCCGAGGCGGCCACCGTGGCCGGGCTGCCCAGGTAGATGAACGCCTCCTTGGAGCCCATGCGCCCTTTGAAGTTGCGGTTGGCGGTCGAGATGGTCGTCTCGCCCGGCGCCATACAGCCCTCGTGAGCGCCCAAGCAAGGGCCACAGCCGGGATTGAGCAACGTCGCTCCGGCGCTCACCAGATCGCTGACATACCCCTGCTCGATGGCAGCCAGCAGCACTTCGCGCGATGCGGGCAGCACCAGCAAGCGCACACTCGGCGCGATCTGCTTGCCGCGCAGAATCTCCGCCGCCGCCGCCAGATCCTCCAGCCGACCGTCGGTGCAGGTGCCCACCAGCGCCTGGTCGATGGGCTTGCCGGCGAGTTCGGTGACCGGCGCCACGTTGTCCACCGTGTGCGGCTTGGCCACCTGCGGGACGATCTCGCCCGCGTCATACTCGATGACGCGCTCGTAGCTGGCGTCAGGATCAGCGTACATCTCCTCATACTCGCGCTCGACCCGTCCCTCCAGCCAGGCGCGGGTCTTCTCATCCGGCTCGACCACGCCGTTCTTGGCCCCCATCTCGGCGGCCATATTGGTCAGCACCATGCGGCTGGCGACGCTCATCGCCCGCACCGTCTCACCCGCGAACTCGACGGAACAGTAATTGGCCCCGTCGGCCCGCAGATCGCCGATGATGTGCAGGACCACGTCCTTCGCCATCACGCGCTCCGGCATTTCACCCTCGATGAGGATGCGCAGACTCTCCGGCACGCGCAGCCAGATCTGACCGGTAGCCATCACCGCCGCGGCCTCCGTGCGCCCGATGCCGGCCGAGAAGGCGCCGAACGCGCCGTGGGTCGTGGTATGGGAATCGCTGCCCACGATGACCGCGCCCGGCCAAGCGTGTCCCTTCTCCGGTAACACCTGATGACAGATGCCCTCCCCGATGTCGTAGAAGGCGGGGATGCCCTGCTCGGCGACGAACTCACGGATAGTCTGATGATGAGTCGCGTAGGTCTCGTTGGCCGCCGGCGCCACGTGATCCAGCACGATCACATTGATGCTCGGATCGGCCACCTTATCGACGCCGATGCGGCGGAACTTGTTGGAGATGTCCGCCGTGTTATCGTGCGTCAAAAGCTTGTCGGGCCGGACGGTGACGATCTGCCCCGGCACGACGCTCTCCAGCCCGGCCTTGCGGGCCAGGACTTTCTCGACAAAAGTTTGTCCCATGCTTCTACT
>CAZDYW010000124.1:2081-7527 GCA_964509655.1 uncultured Anaerolineales bacterium | reverse complement strand
ACGAGGTTTGCCCCTACAGCCCATGTTTTCGTAGGGGCGGGTCTCGTGCCCGCCCTTACGGTCCCAGGAGGGGGAAGATCAGGGCCATCAACACGCCGGCGGCGATCACCGATGCCACCTGCCCGGCGGTGTTGGCGCCGAGGGCGTGCATCAAGAGGAAGTTCTGGTCATCCTCCTCCCAGGCCACCTGCTGCACCAGCCGCCCACTCATCGGGAAGGCGCTGATAGCGGCGGCTCCAACCAGTGGGTTGATCCGCCGCCCCGAAAGCACGCAGATCAGCTTCCCAAAAAGAACGCCGCCGATGGTGTCTAGAGCGAAGGCCACCAGGCCCAGCAGCAGCACCTTCAGCGTGCCCAGGTTGAGGAAAGCCTCGGCCTGCATCGTCGAGCCAATAGTGAGCCCCAGAAATAGCGTGACCGTGTTGCCAATCGATTCGCGTGCCGTGTTGCTCAGCCCTTCCACAACGCCCGATTCTTGCAACAGATTGCCCAGCATCAGCGTGGAGATGAGGGGCGCGGCCTGGGGCAGGAAGATGGCGGCCAGGAGCGTCACCACGATGGGGAAGAGGATCACCACCGTCTTGGAGACCGGCCGCGGGGTGTAAGCCATGCGGATCGCCCGCTCGCCGCGTGTGGTGAAGAGCCGCATCAACGGCGGCTGGATGATGGGCACCAGGCTCATGTAAGAGTAGGCGGTCACTGCCACCGCTGCGGCTAGCCCCGGCGTCTCGAAAAGATGGTCCAATCGCGCCGCCACATAGATCACGGTCGGCCCGTCGATGGCCCCAATCGCGCCAATGCCGGTCGCTTCCGCCAGGTTGAAGCCGAGCAGGACGGAGGCGATCAGCGTGCCGAAAATCCCCAGGCAGCCCATCGCTCCCGCCAGGACGAAGATGGGCTGGCTGAGGAGCGGGCGCATATCCATCATCGCCCCCACGCCGAGAAAGATGAGCAGCGGGAATAATTCGGTGTCGATCCCCACCCGCTTCAGCAGGCCGAATAGTCCCTCCGGGCCGATCATTTGAGCTGCGACGGGCAGGTTTCCCAGCATGCAGCCGAAGCCGATAGGCAGGAGCAGCGTCGGTTCATATTTCTTGGCGATAGCCAGATAGATCAGCAAGCCGCCGATGGCTACCATGAGCATCTGCTGCCAGGTTATGGTCAGCAAACCTCCCAGAAGTGCGCCAGCATCAATTCCGCTCATACTTCCCTCAATTCCTGAACGTCAGCAGTGAATCGCCATAGGCGACTTGGCGGCCCTCGGTGACGTTAATGGTGTCTATGGTGCCCGCTCGAGGCGCGCGGATGATGTTATCCATCTTCATCGCCTCGATGGTGAGCAGTGTTTCGCCCTCCGTCACCCGCTGACCGGATTGCACGGAGATGGATTTAACCACGCCGGGTAACGGGGCTGTTATGGCCCCAGTCGATGGTGGCGCACTCTTGACGGCGGCTCTTGCTGCAGCAGAGTCTGTCTCTTGCGGGGGAATCTCTGCGGCGGCTTCTGTAGCTGTGGCGCTCGCCACGGCTTCCACGTTCACGGTGAAGGGCTCACCATCAACCTCCACGCGCACCTCTTTCTGGCGTGGATCGTCCAGCACTTTGACGTCGAAGGTGTGATCGCCGAGTGTGATGCGATATTCTTTCATCTGTTTCCTCTCGTGCGCCAACTGCTGTTTGTCAGTTGCCGTTGGTGGTGCAGCTTCCACCAGGCGCTGCTTGTCTCGTTGGGCACTGGTGCATCGGCAGTGCTCATCTCCCGCTCCGCACGCGCTAAAGCCACCGCGATTGCCGCGGCCATTTGTGTTTCGCGAGGCGACGATGAGCGGGTGTGTAGGGGCGATCCCTCGTGGTCGCCCCTATGCTTGGTCGACGACGGGCGCTCATCTTTGATGAGGGCCGTCATCCCGTACATCAGCCCGTAGAGAAGCCCCATTGCCACAAAGAGCATCAGCATACCGATGCCGGAAACGATCAGAGCGGCGACAAGCGGATTCGTCATTTCTACCTACCTATTCCCTCAATCTACCAATCCACCAACCTACAGTGGGATATTGCCGTGCTTCTTGGGCAACGGTGTGGCCTGCTTATCGCGCAGGAAGTCGAGCGCCGCGATCAGCTTCGCCCGCGTCTCGCTGGGCAAAATAACATCGTCCACGTGACCGCTGGACGCCGCCGCGTAGGGGCTACCGAACTGCTCGCGGAACTGGTCGACGAAATGTTCCTTCTTTTCTTCGGGGCGCTCGGCCTTCGCCAGTCGCTTGCGGTAGAGGATGTTGACCGCGCCCTCGGCTCCCATCACCGCGATCTCCGCCGTCGGCCAGGCGTATACTATGTCAGTGCGCACGTACTTGCTGCTCATCACGATGTAGGCTCCACCGTAAGCCTTGCGGGTGACGACGCAGATCTTGGGCACCGTCGCCTCCGCGTAGGCGTAGACGATCTTGGCCCCGTGGCGGATGATGCCTCCGTGCTCCTGGGTCGTTCCGGGCATAAAGCCGGGGCAATCCACGAAGGTGACCAGCGGGATGTTGAAGGCATCACAGAAGCGCACGAAGCGGGCGATCTTGTCCGAGGCATCGATATCCAGCACGCCGGCCAGATGGTCGGGCTGATTGGCGACCACTCCCACCGCCTCACCGTGGAGTCGAGCGAAGCCCACGATGGCGTTGGGCGCGAAGCGGGCGTGGCTCTCGAAGAAGCTGTCTCGGTCGAAGATGTGAGTGATGGCCTTTCGCATATCGTAGGGTTGACTATTATCCGGTGGCACCAATCTGTCCAGTGTCGAAGCGGCATGATCCGGATCGTCCTGCGGCGGGTGATGCGGCGGGCGCTCGGCGTTGTTGGATGGTAAGTAGCCGAGCAGCTTGTGGGTTGTGGTGAAGGCATCCTCCTCATCCACGGCCACGAAGTGGGCCACGCCGCTGACTGCTGCGTGAGCCTGTGCTCCGCCCAGCGTCTCGAAGTCCACTTCCTCGCCGGTCACCGTCCTGATCACCTCCGGCCCGGTGATGAACATGTGACTGATGCCCTCGGTCATAATTACGAAATCGGTCAGGCCGGGGGAGTAGACCGAACCGCCGGCGCAAGGCCCCAGCATCAGGCTGATCTGGGGGATGACGCCGCTGGCCTGGGTGTTGCGCCAGAATAGCTCGCTGTAACCGGCCAGGCTCCACACCCCTTCCTGGATGCGGGCGCCCACGGAATCATTCAGCGCGATAAAGGGCACGCCGGAACCGATGGCCAGGTCTAGGACCTTACAGACTTTCTGGGCCTGCACTTCGGAGAAGGAGCCGCCGATGACGGTGAAATCCTGCGCGGCCAGAGCTACCTTGCGGCCATCGATCCGCCCGAAGCCCACCACTACGCTGTCGCCGGGAAAGCGCTTCTCATCCAGCCCGAAGGCGTTGTGTCGATGCTCGACGTAGGGGGCTAGCTCCTGGAAGCTGCCGGGGTCGAGTAACTGCGCGATGCGCTCGCGGGCAGTCAGTTTTCCCTTGGCGTGTTGTTTAGCTGTCGCCTCTGGGCCTCCGCCCTTGCGGATCTCTTCCCGGCGCTGGTGCAATTCTTGATTGGGGTTATTGATAGATGTGGTGTCGGCCATAGGGGGGTCTCCTTGTTGTGTTGCGTAGGGCTCATGAAGGGCGGCTCTGTGCGTCACTCTAGAAGAGGATACAGTTTGATTATAGTGTGGAAAGCGGAGAGGGTCAAATTTGACATGCCAAAAGACCTTGTATATACTAACCTTGCCTACGAAATATGGAGACAGCGATGTGGTTGTGAAAGGAGGGCCACTTGTCCACAAAATGCTTGATTAGAGTCAGCGAATACCACGATTCTGTCACGTTGATGGAACTCGCTCGTGAGCTGACCGAGCTCCCACATGTCATTGACGCCGCCGTCGTGATGGCTACCGAGGCCAACAAATCCATCCTGCGGGAGGCGGATTTGCTTCTCCCGGAGATCGAGGCGGCTACGGCCAATGATTTAGCAATCGTAGTTAAGGCTGAGAGCGATGAGGCCGCCGCTCACGCGCTGGAGGTGGCAGAGAAACATCTGGCGCAGCGTCCGGCTGAATCTTCGGCCAAGGTCGGAGATGGGACAGTTTTCCGTCCACGCACGATCCGGGGGGCAGTGCGCAGCAGGCCGGAGGCCGATCTAGCGCTCATATCTGTGCCTGGACAATATGCCGCCGCCGAGGCCTGGGAGGCACTGCGCAACGGCCTTCACGTCCTGCTTTTCAGCGACAACGTGTCCATTGAGGACGAGGTCGAGTTGAAGCGATACGCGGCCGAGCGTGGGCTTCTGATGATGGGGGCCGATTGCGGCACAGCCATTATCGATGGAGTGGCTTTGGGATTTGCCAACGCTCTGGAACGCGGGCCGGTGGGCATCGTCGCGGCCTCCGGTACCGGCTTGCAGGAAGTGAGCACTCTGCTGTCCAAGCTCGGCGTTGGCGTCAGTCAGGGCATCGGCACCGGCGGGCGCGATTTGAAGGAAGCGGTCGGTGGCATCACGATGTTACAGGGTATCGAGATGCTCCAGGCCGATCCGGAGACGGAAGTGCTGGTGCTTGTCTCCAAGCCCCCAGCGCCCTCTGTGGCCCGGCGCGTGTTGGAGCGCTTGGAAGCGGTCGATAAATCGACAATCGTCTGCTTCCTGGGCGGCGATGTTGAGCCAATTGTCGCAGCCGGAGCCCTTCCCGCTCGCACGCTCCAGGAAGCGGCCCTCCTCGCCGCGTCGGAGGTGGAGGGGTATGAAGTCCCCTCAGTCGATGAACTGATTGAGCGCGAGTTGGGCGATTTGAAAGATCAGGCGTCTGAATTGAGGGAGAGATTGAGCCCCGATCAGAAGTATCTGCGCGGGCTTTTCAGCGGCGGGACGCTGGCCTCCGAGGCGCTCTTGATCTGGGAGGATGTGCTGGGGGATGTGCTCTCCAACGTGGCGGTGGATCCCAGCCTGCGTTTGCAAGATGCTGGGCGAAGCGAGCGCCACTGCGCGGTGGATTTGGGCGCGGATGAGTTCACCGTCGGTCGGCCTCATCCGATGATTGACAATCAGTTGCGCATTCGCCGCTTGATGCAGGAAGCGAATGATCCGGAGACGGCGGTAATTGTGCTAGATGTGGTTTTGGGATACGGCGCCCATCCCGATCCGGTGAGTGGGCTGGGGCCAGCGATCCAAGAGGCGCGAGAGTTGGCTGCTGCTCAGGGTAGGGAGTTGATCGTGGTCGCGTCGGTGACGGGGACGGAGAATGATCCGCAGGGGCTGGGCCGTCAGGTGGAAGGATTGGAGGATGCGGGCGCGATTGTGGCCTCATGCAATGCCGCCGCGGCCCGGCTGGCGGGCTTGATTGTGGGGCCGTCCATCCCAGTTGCCTAGAGAGGGGTCAAGCCCGGGCTGATCATAATCGCTTGGTCTACTTGGTGCATTATTGCCTGATCCA
>CAZDYW010000124.1:0-1981 GCA_964509655.1 uncultured Anaerolineales bacterium | reverse complement strand
TTGGATGATCAACACGGGACGGCGTCCACCTTGCTCGTGTCCTATGACCGGGGCAAGATCGGCCCAGTAGATTTCGCCACGGAGACAGGTTTTGATGGCCATATTTAATCTTCCTCCCAGGGCGCATAGCGATCTACCGCCTCATAATCGGCATAAGCGAACTCCTCCGTAATGCGAAGATCCCGCTCGGCGTTAGCCAGGTAGCCCTCCTTGAGCAGTTCGCGCAGTTCGCGACGGCGCTGCTCCTCCAGGAACGCTTCCACCGCCTGGCGGATGAACTGGCCGCGGTCGAAGTTGAGTTTGGCGGCCATCTCCTCGATCTGTTGCAGCAGGTCGGGCGGCACCGTGATCATAATTCGTTGCATCGTTTGGGCAGTCGTACTCATAGTATCACTCCTCAAACTCGTTTATCATGCTCACTTGACTTGTTTTGTAGGTCGGCTTCCCATAGCCGACGATTTTTCTGAATCTTCAGCCGTCATCCTGGCGGCACACTATGGAAACATATACCAGCGCCTATAATTCGTCAAGCTGAAAGGAAGAAATTGTGACAGACAAAACCAACTATCCGTTGTTTGAGGATCCTTTGAAGGAAAGCGGTGTAGTCAACATCGGGTTGCAAACCTTCGCCGAGAGCCTGCAAGCCCAAGATGTGGCGGTGACGCAGGTGGACTGGAAGCCGCCCTTGGCGCCAAAGCTGCGGTTCACCAATGCGGGAGTCGATATCGAAGCCGCCAACACGGAGGCCACCGAGCGCATTATGCAGGGCCGCCCGATGCTGGTCGGGATGGGCATCGCTGGTGAAGTGATCCCCGGCTATCACGACCGGCTGATACTCCACGCCGGCCCGCCCATCACCTGGGAGCGCATGTGCGGTCCGCAGCGAGGCGCTGTGATGGGCGCTCTGGTCTACGAGGGCTTGGCGGAGGATGAGCAAGAGGCCGAAGAGTTGGCCGCCAGCGGGGAGATTGAGTTCGCCCCTTGCCACCATTACCACACCGTGGGGCCGATGGCGGGGATCGTCTCGCCTTCAATGCCCGTCTTTCTAGTCAAGAACGAGGCCTTTGGCAACATCGCCTACGCCACGCAGAATGAGGGCCTGGGCAAGGTTTTGCGCTATGGTGCCTACGGACGGGAGGTCTACGAGCGCCTGGAGTGGATGGAAGAGGTGCTCTACCCTACGCTCAAGGCGGCCATCGAATCCATTGATGGGGGGATCGACCTGCGGGCGCTGATCAGCCAGGCGCTGCACATGGGCGACGAATGTCACAACCGCAACCGCGCCGGCACATCCCTATTTTTGCGGGCGGTCACGCCGGCCATCTTGCGCACTTGCCCTGATCAGGAGCGGGCGGCGCAAGTCTTCGAGTTTATCGAGCAGAATGATCACTTTTTCCTGAACCTCTCGATGCCAGCCGGGAAGGCGATGCTGGAGCCAGCCGAGGGGATCGAAGGTGCGACCATCCTCACAGTGATGGCCCGTAACGGGACCGATTTCGGCATTCGCATGGCGGGCGAGCCGGAGCGCTGGTTCGTCGCCCCGGCCGGTGTGGTGGATGGGCTCTATCTGCCCGGATTCTCGGCGGAGGATGCCAACCCCGACATTGGCGATAGCACCGTCACCGAGACGGCGGGCTTTGGCGGCTTCGCGATGGCAGCGGCGCCGGCGATCGCCCGTTTCGTCGGCGGCACAGCCGATGATGCCCTGCGGGCCACGCGGGAGATGTACGAGATATGCTTCGCCGAGCACGAGCATTTCACCATCCCGGTGCTGGGCTTCCGTGGCACGCCGCTGGGGATCGATGTGCGCAGGGTGGCGGAGACGGGCATACTCCCACGTCTCAACACCGGCATCGCCCATAAGGAGCCGGGCATCGGCATGGTCGGGGCCGGGGTGCTGCGTGCGCCGGAAAAATGTTTCGCCGATGCGTTCAAAGCCGTGCAATCCTGGTAGGAAAATGCACATCGGGCGGGCACGGAG
>CAZDYW010000123.1:0-7540 GCA_964509655.1 uncultured Anaerolineales bacterium | reverse complement strand
CTTTTCTAAAACCCCGATTTACTACCCCAATCTTGAGAGGATATTTTTCGTCGAGGTTAAGGAATGAATAAGCAACAGACGTTTCTAACCAAAAAAGGTTATCAGAAGTTAGAGCAGGAGCTAAATTATCTGCGCACCGAGCGGCGCAAGGAAATCGCACGACGTCTAGAGTTAGCCCTGGACGAGGGCGACCTGCTGGAGAACGCGGAATTGGAAGATGCGCGTAATGAGCAGGCATTCGTGGAGGGGCGCATACTGACGCTGGAGAGGACGTTGCGCAATGCCATTATCATCGAGGAGGATGAAGGACCTCACGAAACAGTGACGCTGGGCAGCCGCGTTACCGTCGTTGAGGGCGACGGGCCGCCGGAGACCTACCACGTCGTCGGATCGGTTGAGGCCGACCCAACCAAGGGATTAATTTCTAATGCCTCTCCTCTGGGACAAGCGCTGCTGGGACAAAAGGTCGGGGACAAAGTCACGGTCAATGCACCTGGAGGCCTCTTAGAGTTCGAGATCGTGGGGATTCAATAGAAAAGCTTTAGGGGAGAGATTCGCCCACGCCAACAGCCAACATGGTACACTAACCAAGTTGTCGGCGTGGGCTTTTATGTATGTAGGAGGCATCATGGAACTTACAGATTTGGAACAGCAACGAGTAGAAAAATTAGAGCGACTGAAGGGAGAGGGAATCGAGCCTTATCCCCGAAGGGTCGAGCGCACGCACACCATCGCCGAGGCCATCGCCGCCTTCCAAGAAACTGAGACCGCAGGCGAAGAGGAAGGCCCCTCGGTCACCGTGACCGGCCGGCTGCGCAGCATGCGCGTGATGGGTAAAATTTCATTCGCTCACGTCGAGGATGGCAGTGACTCCATCCAGCTCTTCCTCCGCGTCAACGAGTTGGGGGAAGAACCCTATGAACTGTTCAAAGAAAGCTTTGATCTGGGCGATTTTGTCAGCGCCTCCGGGCCGTTGATGCGCACACGCACCGGCGAGATCAGCGTTCGCGTGGAGCGACTTCGCATGCTGGCCAAGGCCGTCAGCCCGCTTCCGGTGATCAAGGAAAAAGAGGTAAATGGAAAGCAAGTGCGCTATACCGACTTCACCGATACTGAGGAGCGGTACCGCCAGCGATACGCCGACCTGGCCTCCAACCCCGACGTGCGAGAGGTATTCCGCGCTCGCGCCCACACGCTCAAAGCACTGCGCGATTTCCTCGACGAACGGGATTTCCTGGAGGTGGAGACGCCCGTGCTTCAGCCCATCTACGGCGGAGCGGCGGCTCGGCCATTCACTACCCATCATCATCAATTACATCAAGACCTTTATCTGCGCATTTCCTTCGAGCTTTACCTCAAGCGGCTCCTGGTGGGAATGTATGACCGCGTTTATGAAATCGGCCACGACTTCCGTAACGAGGGCGTCTCTCCCCAGCATAACCCGGAATTCACAATGCTCGAATTCTATGCCGCTTATCTGGACTACAACGACGTGATGGAACTTTGCGAGGAGATGGTGGCCTACTCCGCCGAGCAGGTCACGGGCAGCCCCGTGATCGAATATCAAGGCCACGAGATCGACCTCAGCCCCCCATGGCGGCGGGTCACGCTGCGCGAGATCGCTATGGAAGTCACCGGCGTCGATTACGGGCAATATCCCACCGCCGAGGAGCTAGCCGCCGCGATGGAGGCCAAGGGCCTTCCGGCAAAATCAAACGCGACCTGGGGTTACCTGATCGACAAGGGACTGCTGGGCGCTGTCGAACCGACATTGATCCAACCGACTTTCGTGATGGACTTCCCCCGCGATATTTCTCCCCTGGCGAAGACCAAGCCCGACGATCCAACCCACGTCGAGCGCTTCGAGTTCTTCATCGGCGGGATGGAGATGGGCAACGCTTTCACCGAAATAAACGATCCATTCGACCAAGAGCAGCGCTTCCTGGAGATGGGGCGGCTCTACGACGCCGACGACGAGGAGGCACACCCGATGGACGAGGATTACGTGCGGGCGATGAAATACGGCATGCCCCCCAACGGCGGCTTTGGGATCGGGGTGGACCGGCTGGTGATGTTGCTCACAGATCAACCGACAATTAGAGAGGTCATCCTCTTCCCACAATTGCGCTCTAGAGAATAGGCTTTGTGTTTTAGGATTTCCTGGTGTATACTACATTGAGAAAGCGGCTCAAGCAGCTTCATCCACCGCGAATCGGTCAATTACCAAGATAAACCAAGGGGCTTGGAAAGAATTAACTTACACTTTCGCTCAGGGCGACCACGGAGGGATCGCCCCTACGTTGCTATTGTAGGGGCAGGACTCTGTGCCTGCCCGTTGTGCATAGGCAGATTATTTATTCCCCAATCCCCAAAGACAGTAAAGGAGGCAAGCGATGTTTTTAGAAGGAAAACTCATTGCAGAGACCCCCATCTACCGGGGAAATGCTCGCAAGACACTCTTCACCCGAGACGGAGATGGCACTGAACGCCTCGTCTCCTTGGCCGGCGAAATAGAGGGCACAGCCCAGTCATTGATGGACGCCTTCATTGGTCAGTCACGCCGAGGGGATAACATCGGCCTGCTCAATGAGCTATGGCGGCGATTGTACGACAGCCCGCTGCCCAATGGCCTGATCACGCGCGTGAAGTGCAACTTGCAGGATGATTTCTATCCACAAGACCGCTTCTTCGATCTGCGCATGGGGATCAAGCTGGATGAAGATCGCTGGGCGGCGGAGGCAAACGCGAACTACAAGATGGAGACCATCTTCCGCAACGCGGCCTTCGATTTCAAAATTTGGGTCGACGACGATGTCCTGCAGAAAGGGAATAATTCAACGCAACTCTATTATCTCCTCCAGGAGCTGCGAGAGGGCCGATTCTGGTTCGGCGCAGGAAAGAGCAAGGGGCTAGGGCGCGTGCGCCTCGAGATGGATATGCCCTCTGCACCAGAGCCACCGCAAATCCGGGCAGACGCCAACCACATGCAGATCATCTTGACCTTTGACGCGCTCAATCCTGTGCTGGTCGGCTGGAACTGGGGCAAGGTGGAGCCGGGAATGCCAGCCTTCGTCGCAGTTGAGGGGAAGCTGCTCGTCGATGCGATGCGTGGCCTTCCAGACCCCATCCGCGAGCGCCTGGGGATGGTCATCGGCGGGCCGATCCTCAGCCCAGAGGACTGGAAGCAGAAGCTGATCGAGCACCTGCCCCGTGTCATTGCCATCTGGCTCCAGGAGCGATCCACCGGCGAGCGCGATGTTTGGATACTATCCGATGAGGCGCTGAATAAACTGGGCAAAGGGCGATACAAATTGGCCAAGTCGGCGGTCGAAGCGGTGAAGCCGCTGTGCGAGAAGCCCTTTTCCAGCAAGGAGGCCGCCGAGAAAGCCTTCGTCGAGGCGCTTGAGGATAAGGCCCACATGGCAGATCGGATCCTGGACGCAATGGAACAGGAACACCGTGTGATGGAGGATTTCGACCGTGAGGCATGGCTTGAAGTGGCCGAGGGATTGGGGCTGGACCCGGCCTTGGAGAAGTATCTCGCTCCCAACATCGACGATGAGGGCATCCTCACGAACATCCTGATGGACGTTTGTGTCACATCCTCCTCGCGCCTTTATCAATTGGTAGACCACCAGATTAGATTGCTACAGAGCGATGCCTGGGTGGATGATGAACTCGCCAGCCGCCGCGAACACCTCAAGATCAAGCAGATGCTGCTCGACAACCGCATCAGCGAGCGACAGTGGGGCGATCCCTCCCGCCCGCCCGAAGGTGTGAGCTCGGCCGCCTGGCGAAGCTTCCTCGATGATCACCGCCGCGTGAAGTTCCGCTATATGAACCATCCCCGAAACTTGCGCAAGAGTATCACCAACGACCGTAATTTCATCGATTTCCTCGAAACCTATCGTGACCGCACACGCCAGGAACTGGCTCAGCCCCAGAACATCGACTTCCGCACCGGCGGCCCTTCCCGGCGCGAGGTCTCACGGAAACACGGGAAGCCTTACGATACGGTATTTATGCGCATGCTCTCCTGGTCGCCCTCATCCGATGCGAGCTCTTGGGAAATTTACATTCCGGGCAGCACGATCAAAGGTGCCTTCCGGAAACGGGCTTCACAGGTGCTCAAGACCTTGTGGGGCGAGACGCGCAAGACCCACGCGGTGCTGGATTATCTATTTGGAAAACAAGGGCAGCGCGGGGCAGTCTTCTTCTCCGATGCCTACCTGGTTGATCCGCTCGACCCCAAACACGCCTGGTGCTCGATGGACGGGGTGAAGATGGATTCCAGAACGGGCAAGCCAATAGAGGAAGCCAAGCGCGATTACCTCTTCGCCTATGGCGACCATCTCGCCTTCCGGCTACAACTGGACATTCAGGACATCGGAGAAAGGGAGATGGAAGCCCTCTCCGTGTTAATCCACCTGCTGGGTGATTTCCAGCGCGGTGACATACCCATTGGCGGCGAGAAAACCAGCGGCTTCGGCTGGGTCGAGGCGGACGTCGCCGAGGTGACTTGGCTGACGGCTGAGCCCGCCACGGTCACTCAAGCGCTGTTCGCTGGACATGACCTGGAACAAGACGGCATCTGGAAACGCTTAACCTTGGAGGGGGAAGCAGCGGACGAGGCACTAGAGGCCATCGCCCCGATGAAGGTCCAACAGTCCATCCAGGTTCCGCCCAGAGCCAACGCTGGTTTCATCTCCCATCGCTCCTTCGGCGGTCACTGCGGCGAGCTGTTCGTGGAGGCGGAAGTGCTGTCGCCAACCCACGTGAAGGAGAGTGGCGAGCCATCCCTCAAAGCCAAAATGGAAGACGGCAGTCCCATCAACGGCTGGGATTTCTTCTCCATGGCCCCTCCGGAAGCGGAGATGCGCCCCGACGGCAAGGCCTACGCGCTCCCCAGTCAGAGCATCAAGGGTCTGCTGCGCCATACCTACGCCATCGTCAGCAACTCCATCGAGCCCAGCTCCGATCTGGCCCATATGAACCCGGTGGATAGCCTCTTCGGCTGGGTCGGGCCGGGGCGGGATCAGGCCATTATGGGCCGCCTATCAATCGGCTTCGGCATGTTCGATGAGCCAGAGATGGCTTGGTTCGAGGTCCCGTATCCCTACACCGGCTGGCAATACACCAATGGTGAATGGGTATACAGAGAAGGCCAGACGATTCCAGAGGTAACTATCGCTCAGCAATGGCGGCTCTTTCCCCATACGCCGATGGCTCCCATAGTCAAGCAACTGGACGATTTCCAGCCTTCCGGCGCCCAGGCCAACTACTGCCACGCGATTATGCCCGGCAGCCGTGCCCGTTTCGCGGTGCGCTTCTGGAATCTGGAGGACGAGGAGTTGCAGCGGCTCATCTGGGCCGTGAATCTGGAGTCGGGCTTGGCCCACAAGATGGGGGGCAATCGTTATCTGGGATTTGGCAGCCTGCGGATGCGCGTTCTTCCCGATAGCTACCTCATCGACTGGAGCAAACGGTACACGACCGAGGCGGAGGAGGAATGGCAGATGTCCCTCCAGGTCGATGAATGGCTCAACCGGGATGTTGTCGCGCACTACGATCAACTACAGAAAATCCTGAATGCTGAACAAGTTTGATTGGTTGCGCCGCTGTAGAACCGGCGCCGAGTTACTGGCCACGCTGCGCCACTTCGCCCAAAAGCCCTCTCCCCAGGAGAGAAGGGGCCAGGGCAAGGGAAAAAACGACTCCCTCGCCCTAGGGGGAGAGGGCTGGGGTGAGGGGGAAATAGGCTCTCCCCGCTCCGCTCTGTCCAACCCCTGCGAACGCTGCTGGATTTATCCCCATCTCCCCGGCAAGCATTACTGCGCCGATTGTCAGGGGATCCTAGGTCGGTCTTGGAGATTAGGCGAGGTCTCCCGCTCCTCATCCGTCATCTGGGGCTTCGTAAATCAACTGCCCAAACAGCTTCGCTCCATCGGCGACTCGCTCAAAGGAGATTGGAAAGACAGTCGCGTCCTGGGCGCACACGTTCAGGATGAACACCACTTTCTGGTGATGCTCTTTCAAAAAGAGTTGAAACCGTGGTTCCAAGAGCTGGCGATGTACCATGGCTCTAACCTGAGGGGACTGATCCAGGTCTTCCCCACCTCTGGATCACCGAATTTCACGATGGGTGAGGTCATCTGTCGGGTGATGCACAACGAGGCCCGATATCCGATGGACCAACTGCGGGTGCGTTTCTTCGCCAGCTCCTTTCACGTTCTTCGCCCTCACCGTTACGACCGCCAGGGAGTGTTGACCTTCAGCGTCACTGAGTTCCTAAGCCTGATGGAGATGGCTTCCGTGTTTCGCACCCTCCTACATCCTGAGGAGCAAAAGCTGCTCCGCAAAATTCTCATCACCAAGGACCCACAGAAAGAACGATTCTACTGGGGGCGTTTCCTGGGCCGTCTCGATCAGGATGCCAGAGATATGCTCAATGCCTGGGGCGTTCGCAACTGGTCGAAGCCGCAGACACGCTTGCTCTACGACTTGACGGATTATGTGGCCTATTATTGAATCGACTAACACCATCAGCCTCATCCGCTACCTCATCATGTGGCGGGTCAATAGCTCTCTGGTCGTCCTGCCGAAGGACTTCCCCCGGATATTGTCTAAAATATTGGGCTTAAATATCGCCGAGCGCTTGCCCACACGAGAAGCTCGAGACTGGCAAAAGACATTAGCGGCTGAGGATGAGGAGAAAGATGAAATCGTCGAAACGCTGTGGCCGATAGAGGCAGTGATACTCCCCTATCCGGGCAAGCTAAATTATGGCCCAGGCGAAATCATCCTCTGGGAACTCAAGCTTATGGGCGATAGCGCTGATCACGGGTTGTTTTTAGAGCTCATCCTCCCCGCGATGGAGGAGATTTCCTTGACCAAAGATCCTCGCTGGCATCGACACAACTGGGCATGGGGCAACTTCGACATCTACGCCATCTACGTGGCAAGAGGGGATCGCTGGGAGCCGATTGCCCGCCAGGGAGAACTGGATCTATCCTATCGCCCCAGCACCGCCCAGTGGGCCGAAGGTCTATCATCGGAACCGAGCAAAAGGACGCGCTTCCATAAAGTGATCTGGGATATGCCCTTCGATCTGGGTGCAATGCCAGATTTTCGTGGTAATTCTTACCGCTCGCACAACTCGACCAACATCCCAAAAAGAGAGGTGCCAACCATCCGGGGCCTTTTCGAGGCCCTGCTATCACGGATGGCCTCACTCCTCCCTGGAAAGCATAACACGCGTGATGATGTCTGGGCCTTGCTGGATGAGGAACAACAAGCCAAGATTCGCAAAGGGATAAGGAAAGCGAGGAACGTTTCCCGCAACCAAGACATTGAACTCGAAGCATCCTCTAAAAAAATCACTGGCCGTTGGATTGGAACTCAGAGCTTTGTAAAACCGATTCCGCGATCCCTCTTGCCCTCCCTGAATCTGGCTTCCATCCTACACATCGGAAAGCAGACCCACTTCGGCTGCGGCACTTTCCGGCTGGAATAAGGGTTGCAAGTTTGCAAGTTGCAAGTT
>CAZDYW010000122.1:5365-7560 GCA_964509655.1 uncultured Anaerolineales bacterium | reverse complement strand
GCCCAAAGACGCCATATGCTCACACAAGCGCTCGCTCCAGCCGCAAGCGCGTCATCCTGATAAAACTCGTAATCACACTTGGTCATCAGCAAAAGAATCTCAGCGGTCGGCACAACCCCCTTGATACGCCTGATAACATCAAGATCAGACCCCTCCGAAAGATCTGCATCTACAAGTATCACTCTGGGATGAAAATTTTGTGCCAAAGCAATGCCCTGATCAATATTCGACGCGCTAACAGAAAGATGCTGAGGGAATACTACCCCCAACCAATCGCACAATGACACGCGCACGGCCTCATTATTCTCCACCACCAGAAGTGAAGCATCAGTCGCCATTACCCACCCCCTTTAACCTATCGAAGCTATGCTCCTAATTACAAGCACTATTCAACCACTCGCCAGCAGACGCAGAGTTACAAGCCCGGCCAGAGCAGTTGAGCCATCGGCTATATTTTACCAAAAAAGGGGGTGCTTGTCTGTAGTGTAATCTAGACAAAATGCGTGGCGAATTCTTGACAAAACGTGTGGCGAATTCTTGACAAAGTGTGTGGCGAAATCTCCACAAGCCCTGTGGCGAAATCTTGACCTGATCGCATGTACCCACCTGCTCAAGCCGGGCTTCGGCGTGATCTCAGTCGCACGCCCAGCCGACCGGGTTGCAACTCGGCGAATCCGGACGGTTTTTGTGTGCTATGACCGGCAATTTGATCGTTTATCGTACCAAATCGGGGGGGGCAAGCGCTTGCTGAGCAGGTGTCTGAATAGTTAGACTTGATCTCTCAAGACCAGGGGGTTACTACAGGGGGGTCAGGCCATGCCGAATGGCGAACTTGATGAGAGCCGTGATGTCTTCGATTCCCAGTTTATGCATCACCCGGCTGCGATAGGTATCGACAGTAGTACTAGAAATATTGAGCCTTTCTGCAATATCCCTGCTCGAGACGCCCTCGGCGACGAGTTGAAGCACCTCACGTTCGCGCGAGCTAAGCTCGCTCAGGAGACGACCGGCATCACCTCCACGCCCTCGGAGGTAGTCATCGACCATGACATCCGTGATCTTAGGGCTCAGGTAGCGATGACCAGCACAAACAACATAGATCGCCTCAACTACTTCTGAGCCAGCGGACTCTTTCAGCAAATAGCCGCTAGCCCCCGCTCGCAGCGCTCGGAACACATGCTCCATAGTCGAGTACATCGAGAGTATAACGATCCGCGTCGAGGGAAATTGCTTACGGATGCGATACGCGGCATCGATGCCGTTCAGTTCAGGCATGGAGATGTCCATGACAACCACGTCGGGAGTGAACTCCTCCACAAGCTCTACAGCTCGGCGACCATCGCCGGCCTGTCCCACCACTTCGATGTCGTCTTGAGCTTCAAGAAGAGCACATAGACCATCACGGATTACGGCATGATCGTCGGCCAGGAATACGGTAATCGGGTTCATTTCACCACCTCGATGATAACTCGCGTGCCTTCCCCAGGACGGGATTCGATCTGGCAATTAGCTCCAACAGCTTCGGCTCTTTCGTTCATCGTGAGTAAGCCCCAGCCAAACTTTTCCTCATCAATTTCCTGACTATAGGATGGATCGAAACCAACCCCATCGTCTGAAATGACCATACGGACGACTTCATCGTCCAGCGACAAGGAGAGGGTCACATGGCCGGCCTCAGCGTGCTTGGCAGCGTTGTTCAAGGCCTCCTGAGCGATACGGAAGAAGGTGTTCTCGATGCGGGGCGATTGTCGAGGAAAGTCAGAAGCTGCCACAATGGCCAATTTGATCCCGGAGCGCTGGGAGAATTTCTCTCCATACCATTCCAAAGTTGGAACCAGGCCATAATCATCCAACATCGGAGGGCGCAGATCGGCCATCACGCTGCGGATGCGATCGGTGGTCCCATCCACCAAGTCGAGGGAATCGTCAATACGAGATTGCACTTCTTTGGTATCTCCCTTCTCCACGAAGGCCCGTATCAAGTTCAAATTGATCCCCAGAGCGGTCAAGTTCTGCCCCACACGGTCGTGCAATACCTGCGCTATCCGATGACGTTCTATCTCCTCAGCCTCCGCCAGCCTGGTGGTCAAGGTACCGAGATGTCTCCGCTGATTCTGCACCGACTCAAATAGTTGAGCATGCCTGATGGCGATGGCCAAAGAGTCGGCCACTTCGGAAGCAATCGGCAAATGACT
>CAZDYW010000122.1:0-5265 GCA_964509655.1 uncultured Anaerolineales bacterium | reverse complement strand
ATGTGTCCCAGAGCGGCTTGAGCGATCTCCTGGGGCGATGTGAGCCCCAAGATAGCATTATAGATCTCGTGTAAGACCTCTAGCCGATCGACGTGTTGTTGTAGCTTACGGCTCATACGCTTGCGATCAGTCACATCGAAGAAAGAGGCCATCATCTGAACAGGTTCACCAGCGTCATCAAGAATCACACTGGCAGAGGCTAGAGCATCGAAAGCCTCCCCGTTCTTGCGCACGGCGACGACTTCCCCGCTCCAGCCCCCTCTCTCTCTAAGATTTCGCACAGCTTCGCTTAGCTCATCCTCATAAGTCCAGAATTCGGTGATGCCCTTGCCAATCACCTCTTGCAAATTATCGTATCCCCACAGTGTGATGAAAGCGGGGTTGACGTAGGTCACCTTCCCCTCCAGATCGCATAGGCCAATCGCGCTGATGGAAGACTCTATAGCGGCGCTTTTCAGCAGAAGATCACGCTGGGCTTGCCGCAACTCAGCGAGGAGAACGTCGCGGATCGTCTCCTGCTCACGGAGAATCACACGGCGGGCCCGCCGGAAGTAACCACTCGTCACCCCACCGATCAGCTGGCCCAAGCGGAGTTGAAGCGCAGCCACTTGATTGGTCGAGAGGGGCTCCATCAAACGACGAGCCAACATATCCGTCGTCCGATAGACGACCTCAGCGTCTATGAAGCCCCAGTCCACCAAGGTGGCGCCAATGGCTTCCGCGCTTGGGCGCTGGAAGGTTTCTGCCAGGAGGGAATCAACGACTTGATCGAGCAACTCGACAAATCGTCTTTGATTTTCATCTGGGGCCACGAAGGCTGATGCGAACGGAATGATGGCCTCATACCAATCGCGCGCCACGGTATCATAGCGACGAACCAAGGCCCGCTTTACCTCCGTCCGCTCCGTCGGCGACATTTGTATCGCCGCCCCACTACTGATGATCTCCGTCATCGTTCCTCAAGAATCCTTTATGGCTTGCGTCCGACCCCACCAATCGACAGACAATGGGAGGGGTCCTCGGGGCCAAGATCATCAGCTTCGGGCCGCCAAAGTGAGGGAAAAACGACACCTGGGTCGAGCAATTCCAAACCCTTGAAGAAATCCCGAACTTCAGCACGCGAACGCATCTTACTGGCTATGCCTGACCGACTGGAATACAACTTTCTGATACCCTCCACAACTTCCAATGGAGGCCCATCATCCGTCGCGTGGCTGATGGCTATGTAGCTGCCTGAAGCTGCTTGATCTCGGAAGGTGTAAACCGAGTTATACGCCAATTCGTCATCAGGGACCATATGGAGAAGTGCAACAAAAAGAATGCCCATCGGCCTCTCGAAATCGAGCAATTCCTGGACTTCCGGGTGATCGATGATCTGCTGAGGTTTCGTTACATCCCCCACGATAGCGGTCGCTCTGGGATTATGCTCCAATATGTGGCGACTATATCCTACTGCGATGCGATCTATATCCACGTAGACAACGCGGGCCTCCGGGTTTTCTTCCTGAGCGACGGTGTGAGTGTTAGCCACCGTCGGCAGCCCAGATCCAATGTCGAGAAATTGGTCTATGCCCTGCGCGACGCAGAGTCTGACGGCACGGCGCAGGAAAGCGCGATCCGCCAAAAAGATCATACGGATATTGGGCATCAATTCCGCGAACTTATCGCCCGCTTGACGATCCGCTTCGAAGTTATGATGACCGCCCAGCATGTAGTCGAACACGCGGGCCACGTTAGGTCGATCTAATTGAATTTTTTCAGGGTCCCATGGAGTGGTAGCCAAGTTACACTTCCTTTCTCTAATAGTTTTTCCGAATCCGGACATCTTCCAAACCTCAAGATACGCAGAGGAGATAAAACCGCTCCCCTGCGCAGCTCCAGGCTAGCTTAGTATAGTGCAAACTTGAACGTAAGTCAACATCGGAACCTGGAACCGGCGCGATTCTACCACCAAACCCTTGACTTCCACTTTATTTTGCAGTATACTGGTAACGCGCGTTACTGAAGCGCGTTACCAAGCCTCATTACCTCAGGAGGAGCGACTGGTGACCAAATCCCGCCCGACTCAGAGCCAAATCGCCGAGGAAGCTGGCGTCTCCCGGACGACGGTTTCGTTGGTGTTGAATGAGGTGCCCGACACGCACATCAGCCCCCAAACCCGCCAACGTGTCATCACAGCAGCGCGACGCCTAGATTACTACCCCGATGCAGCGGCTCGCCGTCTTGCCAGCGGGAAAACGCGCACCATCGCCCTGGTCTGGCATCGGGGCCCCGATCCAACCTACCGAGACGCTTTCCTGCCGGGCATTCTGCAAGGCGTCACTCGCGCCGCGCGCCGCTGTGGATACTATGTCATCTTCCGACCTATCGAATCGGAGGATCCAAACGGCGGGTATGTGGAATTGGCCCGTGGTCGCCACACCGATGGGCTGATCCTCTCCGGCCCCCGCTACAACGACGCCGACCTCTTAACACTACACGAAGAGGGCTTCCCCATCGTGCTTCACGGACAATTGCCGGAGGCCGACATCCCATCCGTGGATGTGGACAATGTACAAGGGGCTATTGACGCCGTGCGCCACCTGCTGGTATTAGGCCATCGTCGCATCGGGCTGGTCACCAACGCCCCGTTGAGCTACATCTCCAGCAAACAGCGCATGGAGGGTTACCGCCAAGCATTGGAACAAGCCGACCTCCCCTACGAGGAAAGCCTGGTACATTACGGCAACTTCGACGAGGAGAGCGGTTATGCCGCTATGAAGACACTGCTGACCCTCGACGAGCCACCGACGGCCACCTTCATCGCCAGCGATATGGTGGCCATGGGAGCACTGCGAGCGCTCCACGATTTTGGAGTGAAAGTACCCGAAGAAATGTCCATCATCGGCTTTGACGACATCACCGCCGCGCGGTTCATCATCCCAGCCCTGACCACCTTCCACGTGCCCACCTTCGGACTGGGCTGGAGCGCGGCGGAGTTGCTGATCCAGATCGTTGAACAGGGCTCTCCGAAAGAGAAGAAAGTCCTATTGGATACGGAATTGATCATCAGGGAATCATGTGGGGCATCCCGTCCTCATCCCCAAGCACAACTGGATGAGGATTTTATTAGCAAATTTTAACAAACCATTGACAAACTGTTAACAGTGTGATATACTTAAACCGGTTTAATTAAATCGGTTTAAGCCAATACGGTTCACAAGATTCAAATCTCCGAAGACCCGCCGTATTGAAAGTACACCTACGGTCAAATGCCCCCCAAGAAACGTGTCACAATCCGAGATGTAGCCCGCGCCGCAGGCGTCTCACCGGGCACTGTATCCCGGGCCATTAACGACAGCCCTCTGGTCAACGAAAATACACGCCGACACATATTACAAGTCGTCGAGGAACTAAACTACACTCCCAACGTGGTGGCTCGACGGCTTTCGCTGGGCCAAGCTCTGGCCGTGGTGGTGATGGTGCCTTTCTTCACCCGCCCCTCGGTCTCGGAACGCTTAAACGGAGCTGTCAGTTTGCTATCCCGCAGCAAGTACGATCTAGTCATCCACAACGTAGAGACCCCGCAGCAGCGCTTGACCTGCTTCGAGGAGATTCCGCGCCGCGAACAGGCGGATGGACTGCTGATAATCTCACTCAACCCCACCGACGAAGAGGCCGAGCGGCTCGCCAAGGCGGACGTGCCCGTCGTGCTGATCGACGCCGAGCACCCCGCCCTGAAAGGGATCCATCCCCAGGTGACCGTCGATGATGTCGCCGGCGGGCGAACTGTCACGGAATATCTCATCAAGCAGGGTCACACCCGCATCGGATTTGTCGGCGACCGCATCGATAACCCGTTCAACTTCACATCCAGCCGAGATCGCTATTTTGGCTGTCGAGAGGCGCTCGAAGCAGAGGGTATCCCCGTGCGCCCTGAGTATTACGGCGAGGATACCCACGGGCGCCGACAAGCGCGGCAGTTGGCCCGCAAAATGCTAGCCCTCCCCCAGCCGCCGACGGCGATCTTCGCCGCCAGCGACACCCAGGCGGTGGGCGTGCTGGAGGCAGCGCAGGAAGCCGAGCTGCGCGTACCGGAAGACCTGTCCGTCGTCGGATATGATAACATCGAAATCGCCGACATATTGAGATTGACGACGATGGGTCAGTTGCTTTTCGAGTCCGGTCAGCGGGGCGTGGAGTTGCTACTGGAGCGGCTGGACAACCCAGACATCGATCCGGTATATGAGGTGCTGCCGACGGAGCTCGTCGTCAGAGAAACCACAGCCCCGCCCCAGGGTCAAGCCGCACATAGTGAAATATAGAAGCACATCTACACCAAATGTAAGAGAGGAGGTGGTTGTCTGAAAGAACGCGAACGTTTAAGTCAAACCCAAGTCGAGAAATCGGTAAGTTTAAGTAAACCCTATTAGAAGGAGGAAAGAGAAATGCTTTCGAAACGTAACCTCTTGAGCGTGTTGGGCCTAGTGGTCATCTTCTCGCTCTTGCTGGCAGCCTGTGCACCGTCGCCTCCCACCGAGGCGCCGACCGAGCCGCCCGCAGAGGAAGAGGAACCGGCCGAGGAGCCCGCGGAAGAAGAGGAACCGGCGGAAGAGCCGGCCGCAGAGGTCAGCTTCAACTACCCGCCTGGTGGATATCTGGAAAAGGCGTTAGCTGGCGAATATGAGGGCACAGAAGTGATCGTCGATGGCCCCTTCGCCGACGCCGACGAGGTCAAGTTCAACAAGTCGATGGACGCCTTCGAGGAGGCCACCGGCATCACCGTCAACTACATCGGCAACAAGGAGTTCGAGGGTTCCATCTCCATCCGCGTCGACGCCGGGGACGCCCCCGACATCGCCGACTTCCCCCAGCCCGGTCTGCTGGCCAGCTTCGTGCGCCAGGGCAAGATCGTCGACCCCACCAGCTTCATCTCCGAGGACTGGCTCAAGGAGCAGTACAACCAGAGCTGGCTCACCATGGGCGAGATGGGTGGTCAGATGGCCGGCGTCTGGCACCGCTTCAACGGCAAGAGCCTGGTCTGGTATCCCAAGGCAGAATGGGACGCCGCCGGCTACGAGATCCCCGCGACCTGGGACGAGATGATCGCTCTGATGGACACCATCGTCTCCGACGGTGACACCCCCTGGTGCGTGGGCATCGAGTCGGGCGCCGCCACCGGCTGGCCCGCCACCGACTGGATGGAGGAGGTCATGCTCCGCACCACCAGTCTGGAGAACTACGACAAGTGGACCACGGGCGAGCTGGGATTCGACTCCCCCGAGG
>CAZDYW010000121.1:6179-7560 GCA_964509655.1 uncultured Anaerolineales bacterium | reverse complement strand
TTCACTAAGTCACCAATCTACAGGGTTAGCACGATCTTCCCAAACTGCTCACCGCGTTCCAGGGCCTCGAAGGCCGCTCGCCCCTCGGAAAGCGGCATCACTCGATCCAACACAGGCTTCAGTTTACCGGCCCAGATCAAGTTCATCACATCGCGGAAGTCCTGATGGGTGCCCATGGTGGAACCGATGAGGCTGATCTGCTTGCCGAAGATGTAGCGGATGTCGATCTCGGTCTTGGGGCCGGAGGTGTTGCCCACGATGACGATGCGCCCGCCGCGTGCCGCAGCCCGCATGCTCTGGGTCAGCGTGGCCTGTCCGACGTTATCGACCACCACGTCCACGCCACGCCGCGCGGTCAGCTTGTAGAGCGTCTTGCTCCACCGGGGGTCATCGCGGTAGTTGAGCACCACATCGGCGCCCAGTTCGTGGGCTTGTTCCATCTTCTCCTCGGTGCTGGTGAGGGCATAAACTTTCGCGCCGGCCAGCTTGGCGATCTGGATGGCCATCGAGTTTACCCCGCCGCCCGCGCCCACGATCAGCACCGACTCACCGGCCCGCAGCTCGGCACGCTGGATCAGCATGCGCCAAGCGGTGAGGCTCACCAGGAGCGGTGCAGCGGCCTGGGGAAAGTCCCAGCCATCGGGCATTTCCATCAGGTTGGAAGCGGGCACGCTCACATACTCGGCGTGACCGCCGCGCACCTGCTCGCCGAGGATGAAGTAGCCGGGGCTGAGGGAATGCTCGCCCTGGCGGGTGAATTCGTCCACGCGGGTGCTGATGCCGGGATCCACCACCACACGCTGCCCGATCTCCCAGCCCGTGACGTTCGCGCCCAGCTCGACGATCTCGCCGGCGACGTCGGAGCCGCCCCAATGGGGCATCTCAAGATCGAGTCCCGGCCAGCCTTCGCGCACGAAGATGTCAAGATGGTTGAGCGTGCAAGCCCGCACGCGCACCAATGCCTCGTCGGGGCCGGGTTGGGGGTCGGGGACATCGGTATATTTCAGAACGTCCAAATCGCCGTGCTCATAAAAGCAAAGTGCTTTCATTTTATCACTCCTCACATTTCAGGTAGTTCGAGGTAAGCTTCATCGTTCCAAGCAGCGCAGTAAAGTGACATTTGCTCCAGCATAGCGTCGAAACCTATCAGCAGCGGTACGTCAGCCCCTTCCGGTGCCAGGTGAGCGCGGATGACCGTCTCGGGCAGTGTCTTATGTCTGTCGCTCAACGCACAGCCGATCACGCCCTCGATCACCAGCAAGTCGCATTCTTCGCGGTTGACGATGCCTTGAATGACAACCTCCTTCAGCGTCAGCACTGGACACTGATGCCAGACTGCGTATGGGATCAACGATGTTGGACTGCCAGTATCCACGATGGC
>CAZDYW010000121.1:0-6079 GCA_964509655.1 uncultured Anaerolineales bacterium | reverse complement strand
ATCGCGGGCGAACTGCTCCGAAGGCGTCCATTCGGGCCAATCCTCCGCGAGCAGCAGCGCTGTGAATTCCTCCTCGCTGATTTCGTCGAGCGTGTACACTCTCGGCTCTAGTTTTCTCGTCATCTGGCGCCTCCAGGCAGCGTTTACCGCAATCCCGTCTCGATTCGCGCGATCACCATGCGCTGGATTTCACTGGTGCCCTCGTAGATCTCGGTCACTTTGGCGTCGCGGAAGTAGCGCTCGATGGGCATCTCCTTACTGTAGCCCATCCCGCCGTGTATCTGTATCGCCTGCGTCGTCACCCACATCGCCGTCTCCGAGGCGAAGGTCTTGGCCATACAGGATTCCAGCGAGTAGCGTTTGCCGGTTTCGTGAGCTTCCTCCTTGGCCAGCGCCGCCTGGTAGATGAGCAAGCGGCTGGCCTCGATGCGGGTTTTCATATCGGCCAGTTTCTGCTGAATCATTTGGAAGTGGCCGATCTGCTGACCGAAGGCGGTTCGCTCGCGGGCATACTCCACCGAGGCATCGTAAGCCGCTTCGGCGATGCCCAGAGCCTGGGATGCGATGCCGATGCGCCCCGCGTCCAGCACCGCCATGGCGATGTAGAAGCCCTCGCCGTCCTCGCCCAGCCGAGCCTCAACCGGGCACTTGTAGTCATCGAAGTGAACCTCACAGGTGGCCGAAGCACGGATGCCCAGCTTAGGTTCAGTCTTGCCGCGCTCAAATCCCGGCGCATCGGTGTCGATGATGAAGGCGCTGACGCCTCGATAACGCGGTTTGGCGTCGGAATCGGTCTGGGCGAAGAGCACGATGTACTTCGCCACCGGCCCGCTGGTGATCCAGGATTTGGTGCCATTGATGAGATAGTGGGAGCCGTCGGGTGCGAGCTCGGCGGTGACGCGGATATTGCCGGCGTCGGATCCGGATTGGGGCTCGGTCAATGCGTAGGCCCCAATGGCCTCGCCGCTGGCGACTGGGCGCAGATACTTCTGCTTCTGCTCCTCGGAGCCGTAGCGCATGAGACCATAACAATACAGGGAATTGCAGACCGACATGATGACGCCGTGGGAGCCATCAGCCTTGGAGATTTCCTCCAGAGCTAGCACGTAGGCCAGCGTGTCCATCCCCACGCCGCCATATTCCTCCGGCACAGCGATGCCCATGAAGCCGTGGGCACCCATCTTCTTGATGGTTTCGCGGGGGAATTCCCCCGTCTCGTCATATTCTGCCGCAATGGGCGCGATCTCCGTCTCGGCGAAATCACGCGCCATATCGCGGATCATGCGGTGCTCGTCGCTGAGTTTCAGGTCCATCTTGAACACTCCTTGAATTGATATTGAATGCGTCTGGCCGAATATCCCAAATCGATTTGGGATATATTTGGGATAACCCAATCTTGTGCCGCAAGTTTAGTAAAAAAGTCAGCTAAGGATGAGAGGGATTGAAGGGCAGAGTGCAATCTATTGGTCACAGCGCTTTGAGGGTCGATAATTTCCTGGAGATTAGGAAAAGCTGGATGGGACGAAACATTTTCTGAATGGGTTGTGCGAAAGATGCAGTTGGAAATGAGGAAACGTTGATTTCACTTACGAGCCTTGGCCTCCAAATAGGCCTCTTGGGCGCGGAAGCTCGATCTGACGAGGGGAGCACTGACAACGTATAGGAATTCGAGTTCGTAGGCCGCTTCCTTTAACTCCTCGAATTCAGCGGGTTCATAATAGCGCACGATGGGGGCATGCTCGCGGGAGGGACTGAGATACTGACCGATGGTGAGAATATCTACATCAACCTCGCGCAGATCGCGCATGACCTCAATTACCTCCTCCTTGGTCTCGCCGAGCCCGACCATGATGCCGCTCTTGGTGATCGCCTGGGGCCACAGATTCTTTGCATCACGCAACACTTTCAGCGACCATTCAGAATAGCGACACTGGGGAGCGATTGATCGGTATAGGCGAGGGGGAATCTCGACGTTATGACCGAGTACATCGGGGGAGGCTTCCATCACTGTCTTCAATGGCTGGGAGCGACCTCGGAAATCGGGTATCAATACCTCAATGGTGCAGCCCGGCTGGACTTCACGAATGCGGTTAATGACAGCCGCGAACACAGAGGCACCGCCATCAGGCAAGTCATCTCGATCCACTGAGGTGATAACGGCATGCTCAAGCTCCATCGATTGCACAGCTTGAGCCACGTGTTCCGGTTCTTCGGGATCGAGCGGGGCGGGACGGCCCGTTTTGACGTCACAGAAATGACAGTTGCGTGTGCAAGTATCTCCAAGGATAAGGAATGTAGCAGTACGATTGCCCCAACATTCGCCGATGTTGGGGCAATGAGCTTCCTCGCAAACAGTATGGAGTTCCTTGGACCGCATCAACCGCTTGAGCCAGTGATACTCATCACCCTCCGGTGCCCGCACTCGGATCCAGGGTGGACGGCGCCGAAGGCGTGGTGCTTCCTTTTCGACTTCTAGCTCTTCAGTCCTGCCAGTATGTATGATGGCCTCCTCACCTTCCACATCCCAATATTCTGTCTAGCAACCTAGCCTGGCATAGACAGAACTAAAGTAGTTTCTGATTACCTAATTTTCACTCAATGGACAAGAACTTCCCCGCTTCGGCCCTATTGCGGCGGGATCTTGATGACTTGACCAGTACGGATGTGAGCCGGGTTGGTTATGTTATTGTACTGGGCCAAGTACAAGTAGCTCATATTATGGCGGAGTGCGATACGGAACAGATTGTCCCCTGGTTGCACCACGTAGGTCGTCGCACCCTCAGAAGGTTCCTGCTGCTTGCCGCCGGGGATGGTCAGCTCTTGCCCAACATAGATTAGAGCGGGATTAGCGATGCCATTCGCGTTGGCGATGTTCTCCACCGTGGTCCCGTAGCGCAGCGCGATGCGGAATAGGTTTTCTCCTTTTTGAACGACGTGGACTACTTCTCCCTCCGGGGCCGGGGTTGCAGTCGCCGCTGAGGTCGGTTGCGCTGTGGGAGATTCTGCGGTGGGCTCTGTAGTGGGTGTCTCCAGCACGGAGGTGGGAGTGGTAGCTGATGCAGTGGGCGTTTCGCCCTCTCCCTCCATCTCTCCCTCGGGCGTCTGGGCCGCCAGCGTAGAGTTCGCAATCGCTGTGGCTTCCATGTCGGGGGTTCCTTCTTCTGTTTCGACCGCTTCCGGACCACCGGCTGGCGTATCCGTGACCTCAGGGGCTGCTGGCCTGTAACAACCAGCCATCAAGCTGAGCACGATCAAGAGACCTAACACACCTAGGGGAACAGGGCGGATCTTCTTCATAGGGCCACCTCCTTGATAATAATTTTGTATCACATCAGCCAGCTTGCTGAACATTTTACATAGTACCACAATAATTCAACAGCGTCAAGCTAACATCGGCGCTCATTTGATAAGCCTCACCATTGAGCAGTCACGCTTACGATTTATCGGTCACTACCCATATCATAGAGTTGTCGCGCTCAATGTGAGCCGTTGCGCCGTTGTCCTCGACCAGCCCGCGAATCGCCTCCGCTGTGAGAAAATGGCTGTTCATCAAGGCCAGCTTCTCGGCCAGTGCAACCAGCTTGACCGGAAAGCTCCTGATATCCGGTTCCTCAATCACCATCCGCCCACCCGATTTTAGCACGCGCAGCAGTTCCCCAACAGCGACCCGCTGATCACAAAAATGGTGCAGCGCATCCACGGTCAGGACGCGCTCGAAGTATCCATTGGGGAAAGGCAGCCGCTCTACATAGGACTGCACCGGCAGCAGCCAGAGCTTACTCTTCGCCTCCCTCAGCATCGGCTGAGAGAGATCGGCGATGACCAACTGTTCGACCAAGGGGCGCAGCTGAGAGGAGACCCGCCCAGTGCCGCCGCCAGCTTCCAGCATGGGACCATCAATCGGCAAACGTAATAGCTCGCGCAGTCGCGTCGGGTCCGGTGGGCGCAGCACGAGATCATATATCGGGGCCAGCAGATCGAAGTGATCGAACATCACACCTCCACGCCCAGAAAGCGCCGGATGACAAAGCTGATGAGGAAACTGAAGGCCGCCACGCCGAAGCTCGGCCCCGTCATCTCCAGGAAACGCTCACGGAACGGCTCATCCTGGGCGACGGAGACGTAATAGTTGAAGAGAGCGATGACGGTCACTGCTGCCCCCAAAGAGCAGGCCAGACATAGTAATTGTCCAGCAGCAAGTACGGTAGGATCAGAAGCAACACCGTCTTGTCGATATCGCCGCTCCGAGGGAGCCGCCAGCGCGTCGTACCAGCGGCTCATCCGGTCGTAGGCCGCCTGGGCTTCCGCTTTCGTGCGCTTGACACGGCTGATAGAATGACTCATAAAAATTCATCTCTACACAATACGTTTTACGCTTCACGTTTCACGTACCGAAAGACACCCACCCGCGCGAAGTGGGCGGCGTCCACGCGCTCCAGATTGCTCTCCAGCCAGGCTTGCACCAGGCCGCGCTCGTCCCACATGGGAACCTCGCTGGCGATCAGCCAGACCGTTTCGTATCCCTCGGTCATCTCCTCCATATGCCGCGCGGCCTCCTCGGCGCCCATCAAATAGGAACCGTCCGGTACCCGATGGTTGGTGTAGAGCCCCTCGGCCCAAGCGTAATCTTCCTGGGGGAAGTAGTAGTTGAAAGTGTAGCGGCTATAGGGAATCTGGAAGATGATCAACTCGTTCTTCTCGCGTGCGCCGAGGTGGGCGGCGACGAAGGGGAGATAACAATGCCGGGGGAGCTCCTCGGCGGTGCTGGGGGGAGCTTGTTGCGCGTGAGGCGCGGATGATGCTTGCGCTTCCTCATAATCGGCCACATAGGCCGCCGCCGCGCGGAAATCGGCCTTGAACGGCACGGTCGCCTGTCGCCAAAGATTGGCGCCGCTGAGCAGGATGAGTCCAGCGAGCAAAAGCCCCATCAAGATCGGTGCAATGTTTGAGGTTGAACCAACCTGAATCTGTCGCAGGGAGGCCAATCCCAGGGCGACGAGCAGATAGAAGGCCGGCGCGGCCCAGATGAGATAGCGGTCGGTGAAGAGCGGCTGGCGCAGCGATATGAACCACACACTCAGCAGCGGCGTCAGCAGCCAGGCCAACAACCCTCCCACCTGTTTGAGTTTCCGCAGCCCCACGCTTGCCGCGCCCCAGATGGCCAACGCTGTCATCAATGCCGCGCCCCAGACGTGTCCCCAGCCGATGATGCCCGTGCTCCACCCATTGAGCAGAATCTCCGCCATCTGGGCCAGCGTGTAGGGATGGAAGCCCGTCTCGCGCTCTTGGAAAGCCAGCGGCGCTTGCCAGACGACCAGTGGCAGATAGGGCAGGGTCAAGCAGGCCAGGCTGATCAACGCGCCCTTCCAGCGTTTGCGCGAAAGTGGCCACCAGGCGAGATAGATGAGCCCTTGCACCGGGATGAGAAGAGCGGCCAGGATGTGGGAGTAAAAAGCCAGCGTCGTCGCGACAATCTGGACCGCCCACCACTTTGCCCCGCCTTCAAGAATGGCACGCTGCAAGGCGTAGAGTGCCAAGAGCGTCAGCGCGGGCACCAAGGTGTACATTTTCACTTCTTGGCTGTACCAGGTCAGATAGGGCGAGAGGGCGACGAGCAGCGCGGCGAGCAAGCCCACCAGATGATCGAAGAGGCGGCGTCCCAGCGCGTAGATCAGCGGCACGCAGAGCACGCCGAAGATGAGGGAGAAGAAACGCATAGCATACTCACTCGCGCCGGTGAGCGCGATCCAGCCGCGCAGCAGCAAGAAATAGAGCGGGCCGTTCCAGCCGGGGCGCGTGAAATTGCCCAGCATCTCCGTCCAGGGCGCGGTGGCAAAGCGGAGCGCGTCCACCTCGTCGCGCCAGAGGGATTGGGCATCGAGGGAAATTGCACGCACCGCGAAAGCGGTCAAGGTCAGCAAAGCGAGCACGATGAGAATATAAGAGCGCCGGTCACAAGAGATACGAGAAATCATAGTTGGATTATAGCGCGATTTCAACCACCCCGCTAGAAATGCAACTACTCTTGGCAAAAGCAGGGTACCAAGCTATAATCCACGACATATTGAAACCTCCGTAC
>CAZDYW010000120.1:0-7573 GCA_964509655.1 uncultured Anaerolineales bacterium | reverse complement strand
CGCTGCGTCGTCGTCACCGGCTGCCCGGCCATCAGCCTGGGCGAGGAAGCCATCGTCATTGACCAGTCATTGTGCTACGGCTGTGGCCTCTGCGCACAGGTTTGTACCTTCGATGCGATAGCGCAAGTGAGCGAATGAGCGATTCAGCGATAGGACAAGTGTGAGATGAATGGTTTACGCAATACGCAATACGCATTACGCAATACGCATTACGCTTCACGTTTCACGTTTGACGTTTTCCTCGTCGGCGTCGGCGGGCAGGGCGTGCTGACCATCGGCGATCTGCTCGCTGAGGCCGCGATGGAGAAGGGACTGCCAGTCAACTTCTATCCCACGAAGGGCATGGCGCAGCGCGGGGGCAGCGTCAAGGTGCAGGTGCGGGTCGGGCGCGAGGTGGTGGGGCCAGAGATGCCGGAGCGCAGCGCCGATCTGGTGATCGCGATGGAGCGCTCGGAGGCGCTCAAGGCGATGCGATACGTCAAGCCCGGCGGTGACTTCGTGCTCTACGGCCACGTCTGGGAGCCGACGAAAGTAATGCTCGGCAAAGCCGACTACCCCACTTTGGAGCAAGTGAGCGAAAAAGTGCAAGAAGCGGGGAGTAGGTTATACTACCTTGATCCCAAGGATCTACCTCTATACAAAGGCCAACGCATCCCGGCGAACGTTTACGTGCTGGGTGCGGCATTGTACTACACGAAACTAAGCGAACTGCTTGACCCGGAGGAGATGATGGACATAGTGGCGAATCGCTGGAAGAAGTACGCGGCGATGAACGAGGCGGCGTTCCGCGCGGGGTTGAGGATGGCTATCAATGGTTCGTGACCCGAAGGAGATTCAGAAACTCTTCTACCCCCGTGGCGTGGCCGTCATCGGCTCAGCGTCCAAGGGAAAACTGGGCTATGAGCTAATTCGGCAGGTGCTGGATGGCGGCTACGAGCACGTCTTCGCCGTCAATCCCAAAGCGCAGGGAGTGGCAAGCACGGAGGCTTGCCACTACAACGCGCCGGGCTACGACGCAGTGGCGAAGATCGAGCAGCCGGTCGATCTGGCCGTGATCGCCTCGCCGCCCTCGACGGTGCCGGGCGTGCTGGAGGATTGCGGCTCAGCCGGCGTCGAGGCGGCGGCCATCATCACCGCCGGCTTTTCCGAAGTCGGAAATCACGAGGCCGAAGATGAGCTCAGAGACGTAGCCGAGCGGTGCGGCGTCCGCTTCGTCGGCCCCAACTGCGCGGGCATCGTCAACACCGCACGGAACCTATATCCCACGCTGGAGACGCGCCCGCCGGCTGGCACCACATCGGTCGTGGCCCAGAGCGGCGCGGTGGGAGGCGTCGTGCTGGCCTGGGCCAAGCAGTACGGCCTGGGCATCGGCAAGTTCGTCAGTTACGGTAACGGCACCGATCTGAACGAGATCGATTTTCTGCATTACCTGGCCGACGACCTGGAGACGGAGGTGGTGGCGCTCTATATCGAAAGCGCCAGCGATGGCCCGGCGTTTATGGAAGCGCTGCGGGCTTGCACGCGCCGCAAGCCAGTGGTGGTGATCAAGGCTGGGCGCACACAGGCGGGTCAGCGGGCCACGCTCTCCCACACCGGCTCGATGGCCGGAGCGGACGCGGTCTACAATGCGGCGCTGAGGCAGTGTGGCGCGGTTCGAGTCCACACCATCGAGGAGTTGTTCGATTTCTGTAAGGCATACGCCAGCTTCCGGCCCTTCACCAACATACCTGATCCAGCACTGGCTCTTTCAGGCCAGTGTGCTTCGCGACGGATCGCGATTGTGACCAACTCCGGCGGGCCGGGCGTGATGGCTGCCGACCGCGCCGAGGAGGTCGGGCTGGAAGTGGCGGAGCCGAGCGCGGCGGTGCAGGAAGCGCTCGGCGAGTTCCTGCCGGACCACTGCGCGATCAAGAACCCCATCGATCTTACAGTAGAGGGAACGGAGGATTGGTATCGACGCACGCTTTCGGCGATGCTGGAGGAATATGACGCGGCGCTGGCAATCAACGTCTCGACGCCCTATCTGGACAGTGTGGCGCTGGCACGCGGCGTCGCCGATGCAGCCGAGGGCAGCGACAAGCCGCTGGTGGCGGCCTTCTTGCCGGAACAGATCGTGGCCGAGAGCGTCGATTATCTACAGCAGCGCGGCGTGCCGAACTTCGCCACCGGTGAGCGGGCCGTGGCAGCGCTGGCGCGAGTGAGCGAGTCAGCGGATCAGCGGATCAGCGAATCAGCGACTCCCAATCTACCAGTTTCCCAATCTACCAATTTACCAACCCTGGAACCGGAGGCGATGGCCTGGCTGCAAGAGAATGGGATTCCGGTGCCTGAGTTTCGATTCGCGCAAACGCGCGAGGAGACAGCACAGGGAGCGAGAGAGATCGGCTATCCGGTGGCGATGAAGGTAGTCTCGCCGCAGATTTTGCATAAGTCGGACGTTGGCGGCGTGATTTTGGATGTCAGCGACGAGGAGGCAGCCCGTGAGGCTTTCGACGCGCTCGAAGAAGTAGCTGAGGGCCGGGACTTTCGCGGCGTGGTGATCTACCCGATGATTGAAGGGACGCAAGAGGTACTGTTGGGGCTATCGCGCGATCCGCAATTCGGGCCGGTGATCGCCTTCGGGCTAGGCGGGATTTACACCGAGGTCTGGAAGGATATCGCGCTGCGCGTGGCGCCCATCGAGCGTGGCGAGGCCGAGCGAATGATCCGCGAGATCAAGTCATTCCCACTGCTGAAGGGAATTCGCGGCCAACCGCCCCGAGACCTGGAAGCGCTGACCGATGTACTGGTCACTTTCTCACAATTGCCCTTTCGTTACCCACAAATCAGCGAGGTGGATCTGAACCCGGTCTTCTTGTTCCCGAAAGGCAAGGGGTTAGTAGTCGGTGATGTACGAGTAATACAGAAACGAGGCTAGAAAAAATCTATGTCCGAGATCAAGATACTCGTCGTGGATGACAGCCGCGAGATACGCGAGTTCGTCATCCAATACATCCTGAAGCCCAACGATTTCCAGGTTGTAGAAGCGACCAATGGCGCTGAAGCAATGCAAGCACTTCTCAAAGAGAAGTGCCACTTGATGCTGCTGGACCTGGAGATGCCCCAGATGGACGGTCTCGAAGTGCTCGACGAATTATACGAGCGAAAGATCGAGATTCCCGTAATCTTGATGACCTATCATGGGTCTGAGGCCATCGCCGTCGAAGTGTTTCGAAAAGGTGTGCGCAACTATGTCATCAAGCCCTTCACCCCAGAGGAGATGCTTTCGAGCATCGAACGGGCATTGCGGGAAGTACGGCTACAGCGTGCCAAAGAAGCGCTCACAGAGCGACTGAAGCAATCCAAGAAGCAACTAGAGCGACGGCTACGTGAACTTCAGACACTCTTTCTGATTGGAAAATCAGTCACGGCTCTGTTGGAACAGGATCAGTTGATGGAGCGGATAGTGGATGCCGCGCTCTATATCACCAGCGCCGAGGAAAGCGCAGTTTTCCTGAAAGATGAGAACACAAACGCGCTCCGAGAACATGTGCGCAAGCGGCGCATCCAAAGGGAAGAGCGAGTCTCCTTGTACGAAAGAGAGTACAAAATGGCGACCGAGGCTCTGCAGCGGGGCGAGCCGGTCAAGACAGGCGCGTTGCTCTGCATCCCCTTGAAAGCCGGGGAGAGAACCACCGGCGTGCTGGCAGTAAAGAACAAGATCACAAGACAATTTTTCAGCGAGCACGATCAAGGGCTGCTAATGGCCCTCGCGGACTACGCCACCATCGCGATCGAGAACGCCCGTCTTTTGAAACAAACTGAGGAGGCCAAAGAGCGAGAGAAGCAGCAAATTAGAAGCCTGTTCGAGCGTTACGTCGCTCCCAGCGTGGTAGAGAAGCTCATCGCCCGACCTGATCTCATTGAACCTGGCGGAGTGCGCCAGGAAGCGACAGTCCTCTTCGCCGACATCCGAGGCTTCAGCAATTTCAGCGCCCGTGTCACGTCCAAAATACTGATGGAGGTGCTTAACCAGCACATCGCTGTCGCCGCCGAAGCTATTCTCGCCGAAAGAGGAACGTTGGACAAATTCCTGGGCGACGCTGTGATGGCATATTTCAACGCCCCACTTCCACAGCCGGATCACGCGCTACGGGCTGTGCGGGCCGCCTGGCGGATCAAGCAAAGAGTTCTAGAGGCCCACGGGCAGCTACCTTCAGCCCACAGACTCCAGTTCGGGATAGGAATCAGCACAGGCGAAGTGCTGATCGGTAACATCGGCGTAGAGCAATTGATGAGCTTCACCGTTATCGGAGATACCGTGAATATAAGCCGCCGGCTGCAAGAGAACGCTCAAGCGGGCCAGATTCTGATCTGTCGACACGTTCACGAGTTGGTACATGAGTATGTTGAGACACGAGAGGTAAATGACTTGAAGCTAAAGGGACATAATCAACCAGAAACAATCTTCGAAGTCACAGCAGTGTAGATAGAAAGCAGATACATAAAGAAGGAGCCAATGACAAGACAACTAGAACATCAGCCGGGGCTGGACAATCTGAGCCCCTACGTGCCCGGGACGCCGATTGAGGAGGTAGAGCGGAAGTATGGGCTGGAGGATGTGATCAAGCTGGCCTCCAACGAAAACCCGCTGGGGCCATCGCCCAGGGCGATAGAGGCCATCAAGGCAGCGCTACCAAGGCTGAATATGTATCCCGATGGGCAAAGCTACTACTTGCGCCAGGCGATTGCAGAGCACCTCGGTTTTGAAATGGAGCAGATATCAGTGGGCAACGGGGCCGACGGGATCATTATGCAGACCTGCATGGCCTACCTGGACGAGGAGAGCGAGGTCATCGTCAGCCTTTCTTCATTTCCGGTCTATGACATTTACACGCACGTGATGCGAGCACGATTGACGAAGATACCAATGAGGGACTTCCGGCTCGACCTGGAAGCGATGGGCGCGGCGATCGGAGAGGCGACCAAACTCGTCGTCATCTGCAACCCGAACAATCCCACCGGTACTATCGTCACGGCCGATGAGGTGGAAGCCTTTATGGCCCAGGTGCCTGATCACGTGTTGGTGATTTTCGACGAGGCATACTATGAACTGGTCGCCTCGGATGAGTATCCCGACACGCTCCAGTATTTACGAGCGGGCCGCGATAACGTGATGACCGTGCGCACCTACTCAAAGGCCTACGGCATCGCGGGCGTGCGGCTGGGGTACGCCATCGGTATGCCCGACTTGATAGCGCCGCTGAACCGTGTTAAGGAGCCTTTCGCGGTAAATCTGCTGGCGCAGGCCGCCGGGATCGCCGCGCTGGAGGATGAGGAGTTTCTACAGAAGTCAGTGGCAGCCAATAACGAGGGACGCATCTACCTCTACCACGAGTTCGACCGGCTGGGGTTGTCCTATCTGGAGAGCCACGCCAACTTCATCTTGATAGATTTTGGAGAGCAAGCGCTGGAGATTCAACAACAGCTTATGGAGCGCGGCGTCATCGTGCGCCCCTGCACCGCTTACGATCTCCACGAGTTTCTGCGCATCACCGTGGGCTCACCGGTACAGAATGCCCGCTTGATCGAGACGCTGGAGGAATTGTTGTAAGCCCGCCTACTGATCGGCCTCGTGGCGCACGACCGCACGGGCATCCACGGCCACCACGCCTTGCTCAAAGGCCAGCAGGGGGTTGATGTCGATCTCCGCCACCTCTGGGCACTCAACCATCAGACGCGACAGCGCCAGGAGCGCATCGACGACCGCTTCCAGGTCGGCCGGCCGCTCGCGGGCGACTCGTCGCCCACGCACACCGTGCAGGAGGCCACTTCCGCGCACCTCCGCGATCATCTCCTCTGCCGCATCGCGTGTCAGTGGCGCGAGGCGGAAGGCGACGTCCTCGAACAGCTCCACGTAGACACCGCCCAGTCCGAACATCACCACTGGGCCGAAGCTAGGATCGCGCTTGCCACCCAGGATCAATTCCCGCCCCCCGTGGAACATTTTCTGCACCATCACGTTGTCTATCCGTGCCTCCGGCGCACGTTCCTCCAGCCGCGCCATCAGCGCGGCGAACGCGCTCCGCATTTCGTCCTCGTCGCCGATGTCCAAGGCCAGCGCTCCGACGTCCGATTTGTGCGCTATATCAGGCGAGACCGCCTTGAGCGCCACCGGATAGCCCAACATATCGGCTGTGACCACCGCACCCTCGACATCCAAGACGAAAGCCATATCGGGAATGGGAATGTCATAGGCGTCACACATCCTCAACGCGCCGCCGTAAGAAACAGGACCTTCGGTCTCCAAAATCTCCTCGACGTGACGATGAAGTTTGGCTGGCGCCGCGGGCAGCGGCAGCAACTGAGCCGAGCGAGTGTGTCGATCACGGGAGGCAGCCAGAGCGCGCATAGCGGCCTCTATCTCGGTGAAGATGGGAAGGTCGGTTATCCGTTTGAGCGCTTCCACCTCGTCCCGCTGAGCAAAGGCGCAGAAGGCCACCGGTTTCCCAGCCTCACGCTTCAACTCGGCCAAACGCTTAACCAGCCTTTGCGCCATCTCCCCCTCCACACCGGGGCTGTAGGTGTGTATCAAAAGCAGCGCGTCGAGGTCGAGCTCGCGCAAGCCTTTCTCGACGATGTGCCCGTAGAGGTCAAAATCGAAGATGGTGCCCAGATCGAGCGGATTAGTCGGCGCGATGACATCGGCGCGGAAAAGGCGCCTCACATCATCCAGAAAATCGTCGGGAATGGGGAGGAGGTTAAACCCGTGACTCTCCGCCAGGTCTGCGGCGACCACCGCGTGCCCGCCGGAGCGGGAGATGATGAGCAGATCATCGCCCAAGACAGGCGGCAGCGCGAAGCCCTGCGCCAGCGCTACGGCGTCGTCGAATCCGGTGGCCCGTGTGAGGTTAGCCTGTCGCAGCGCCGCGTCCACGATACGATCATCGCTGGCCAGGGCCGCCGTGTGGGAAAAGGCAATCTCGGCACTGGCTTGACCCGTGTTCGCTTTGTGAACGATGATCGGCTTGGAGGTGGCCGGGTTGACGGAAGCGGCTAACTCCAGCAGTCTGCGGCCTTTCTCGATGCTCTCCAGGTAGAGACAGATGATCTCTGTGCCTGGATCATCTAGCAAGTAGGTCAAATAATCTACCTCGTCCAGATCGGCTTTGTTGCCCATACTGACCACCTTGTTGACTCCCAGGCCGGCCTCGCTGAGCAGTATCAGATAGGTGACGGAGACGCCGCCGCTCTGGGCCAGCACGGATACCGGCCCTCGTTTGGCGACTCTCCAGTCGAGGGAGACGAAGGGCAGACAAAGCCCATTCTCCATATTGATCACGCTGATGCAATTAGGGCCGACGAAGCGGATGTCCCAGCGTCGAGCCACGTCGATGACCTGCTCTTCCAGGACACGCCCCGCCTCGGAGAACTCGGAGAATCCGCCCGATTCGATCACTGCGCGGCGAATACCCTTCCGCCCACAAACATCCAGAAGATCAGGCACGGTCGCCGCAGGGGTCAAGAGCACGGCCAGATCGATTCCGTCGGGCAGCTCGTCGATGGATTCATGAATGGGCACACGGGCCAATCC
>CAZDYW010000119.1:0-7582 GCA_964509655.1 uncultured Anaerolineales bacterium | reverse complement strand
CCCGTGTACCCACTCGCCATCCTGGTTCAGGGTGAGCGGTTCGCCGCAGCCGGGGCAGATCGGCTCGCCCCAGACACTATGCCGGAGACGCTGTGGAAAATCGAAATCGTCATAGATCAAGCGTGGGTGGATGGGCAGAGGCGTATTGAGCTCCGGCGAGCACTTGGGCAGTGTCGAGGGAACTCCGAGTCTTTGTAGAGCCCAACAGACATACTCCAGGTCCAACGCATCGGCTTGGGGATCATCCAAAGCCTCTTGGAGGAGCGGAATGGCCCGGCGATCTCCCAGGTCGCCAAAGGCCAGGGCGACGATGCGGCGTTTTTGTTCCCACTTGGCAATCTCCCAGGCTCTCTGCAGGAGCGCAAAGTCCTCGGAGTTACGCTGCCCCACGTGGCCCAGAACCTCGGCCAATACAGTTAGCCTCTCGCCGTCCTTGCCGTAGCGGAGATAAGCTTGCACCGATGAGCGAGCCACACGCCCGATGTTCATCAAGCTGAACACAGCGGCGTCGTGTATGATGTCTTCCTCGTCCGATTCGGCGACGACGTCGATCAATGCATCTACGGCTTGAGCGGCCCTGAGCTCGCCCAAGAGCCGCACGGCCAGGATGGCTCCCCAGCCCGCGCCAGGCCCATCATCCCACCAGTAGCGTTTGTCCTTTGCCATATTGATCAAGTGAGGGATGATCGTTGCACGTCGATAGGTGAAGCGACGGCGCTGTTCTAATGTCAGTTGGTCATCATTCTGCTCGATGAGTATGTCCAGAAGATCCTCCACATGAGGCGGGGGATTTTCTTCCGTATCCCTTTGGAATATACCGATCAGTTCTTCAGGCTTGGATTGGGCGGGCAAGCGCAGGGGGATTTGTCCCACTTTTTCCAGGATGTTGCGGAATGAAATCAGCCCCTCCAACCAATTGAATAGGGGGACGTCAGTCTCCCGGGGCCAGCGATGCCAGTATGAACGACCATGGAGAATCAAAGCTCCTGCCTGTCCAAACAGCCGCCGAGGCATTTGCTCATCCTCCGCTTCGTCGGCCTTGCTGCGAGTAGCTATACTTGCCACACTAGAGTTACAGGCATCCAGCAAGCGATCAGGTTCGTCTGCGATATCATAGTCATCTTCGAGGTAATGCTGGAGCGATAAAAGCACCCCGGTGAGGCTCTGCCGGAGAATTTTGCCACCATGTTCCTGCAAGTGCTCGTAAGTTTGCTTTAGCCAATCGGGGTGCTCGGAGGTGAGCGCATTGAAAGAGAACAGAAAGTCGCTATCTTCGAGCAGTTCATTTACCTGTTCCGCTAATTCCTCCACCGACAGAGTTGTCGTCTGTAGAGCTAACACCTGATTGAGCACGATGCGCTGGGTGTTGATATAAGAGTAAGCCAAAGCTGCTGGATTATCTTTCCAACTGGGATTCTCATCGGTGATCATGGTGAGATACAGCGGGTCTTCGATGGAGGAGAGGATGGAATATAATAGTAGGTGAGGGTCTGGAAGCTCGGTCGGTGCATAGACCATCTCGGCCCCCAGCTCGCTCAATAGGTTAACAATCTCTTCATATTCCAAACTGGTCAAGTATGGATCGTCTAGCGCGGCATCTAGGAGTGGAATAGCGCGCTCGCCCCCTAGTTCTGCCAGTGAGTAGGCCACCGTTAGTTTGCCCTCATCCCACGTGGTCTCCTCCCACAAATCGAGCAGTGCCGTGTAGGCGCGCTCCTCCCCTTGGCTAACTTCGACAAGGGCCTCGGACAGCGTGGATTTTGTCTCTACGTCCCAGGAGTAGTGCATAAATTTCAGTATAGGGTCCAATGCCGGTGGGCCGATGTCGATCAAGGCATAGATAGCGGCGCTGAAAATAATGTCCATCGAATCGCTGTCGGCGATGATGTCGATCAATGCCGGGACAGCTTCCACCGCCTCCAACCTGCCCAGGAGTTTAACCGCGTTAATGGGCGCGTACCCGTCGCCGGGCGATCCCTCTAGCTGCAAATACTCGTCAGTTGCCAGTTCTATCAGGGCTGGTACGAATGTTTCCCGATCGGAATTACAACGCTCTACCATATCAGCCGTGATTCCCGCTTCCTCGCGATCGATCAGGTCTTCGATTAGCCAATCCACTGATGACGGTTCGAAGGTAGGGGGCTCCAGTTCTTTCTCCCACTCTAAAGCTATCACATCCTCAGCGGCTTTCGTTAACTCCTGTGAAATTTCCTGCGCTTCTTGTACCAAGTTCTTTAGCTTGAGGCGGATCTCCTCTGGAGCGCCCAGGAGCGCTTGGCCGCCAGAGGTATATCCCCAGACCAAATTGAAAATAGCGATCAGCCATGTGCTGGCGGGGCCATATGCCTCCTTGCCCCAGCGCCACCACAGAGGATGGCTATGGAGGCCGATGGCACCGGCCCGGGTGATCATGTCCCGCGCTCTTGGAAGCTGTTCCTCGTCTTCCTCAGCGAGCTTCAAGGCCGCGGCGATGAGATCATTGGGGTTGTTCTGTGGGCCATACCTGCCGCTGGTGTAGCAAGTGAGTAGATCCTCTATCGCGTAGCCCACTGTGGGGAAGACCTTCTTACCGTAATGGGCGAAGCGGTCGTAGTACTGCTGTTCATTTTTATCCAGTTGCCTCTGGGCTTCCTGGAAATCCAGTTGGGTCAAGCGCTCGCGGATTTCGGTCAGCGCAGCCGGTATCTTTTCTGCTGGCAACTCTAGGGCGAACATGCCGGCGTTTTCGGCCAGTCCCTTCACCAACATCGTGGCGTAGATGATGCCGATTTCCTCCGGCTCTTCCCCATACCTCTCGCGGAGCCAGCCCAACGCCTTCTGGAATCCGCTTGCAGAGACCGATTGTGTGATAACATTAAGGGCGTTGCGCCACGTGACTGAGGTTTCTAACATAGGTCCCCCCTATAATCCCAACTCGGCGATTGTGACGCCGTCGCCGCCGTCTTTATGTCCCCCGGCTTCGTAAACGCCGACGAGGGGGTGGCGGCCCAAGAATTCTCGCACAGCATTTCTTAATGCGCCCGTCCCTTTGCCGTGAATTATGCGCACCTCTGGCAACCCGGCGCGTGCTGCCTGATCCAGGTAGCGATCTAGCTGTTTCAATGTTTCCTCGACGCTGCAGCCGCGCAGATCGATCCGTGTGCCGGGCGAAGTGGCGGGGCTTACGTGGATAGAGCCTTTCTCTGGTTCCGGCTCCGGTTCTTCGGCGCGGAGCTCCAAACTGTCCAGATCGGTGCGAGTCCGAATACGGCCCACCTGTACTTCCGCTTCGTCCCCATCGATTTCCATCACGTGGCCCTTGGCATTCAAGGGTCTGACCCAGACGGTGTCGTCTACGCGAATGGGACGCCACTCCTGCGATTCGGGTGCCAGCCGATCCTGCGACGCGCTCTCTGATGGAGCGACCAGGGGCTCTGGCTTTGAAATCTCCACCCTCAGTGATTTGGCTTTTTCCTCGACATCGGTCACAGCCTCCACCGATTCCGGATCGGGGGAGCGGGAATGTGGCGCGGCCGATCTCAGTCGGCTGCGTAGTTTGCGCACCTCTGATCGCAGAGCTTCTACCTCTTTCTCCGCTTGCTCACGGGCCTGCTCCAGTATCTCGCGACGCTCCTCCTCGATGGATGACAACCGCTTGCGCAGTTCGCGCGAGTTTTCCTCGACTCCGATGCGCGTTTCATGGGCGGCATCGCGCTCCTTGGCCGCCTGTATACGCAGCCGGTGGATGTCGTCCAGCATATCCTCGGTTCGCATATCATCCGGCGAGACCATCTCCTGCGCGGACTCGATGATCGCCTGCGGCAGATTGAGGCGCTGTGCGATGGCGAGGGCGTTGGAGCGACCGGGCAACCCGATGGTCAATCGGTAGGTCGGGCTGAGCGTCTGGGGGTCAAACTCAACGCTGGCGTTGCGCACGCCTTCGGTCAGTTGGGCATAATTCTTGAGCTCCGGGTAGTGCGTGGCGACGAAGGCGGTCACCTTGCGTTTGCGGAAGTGATCCAGCAGCGCGCGGGCCAGAGCCGCACCCTCAGCCGGATCGGTGCCCGCGCCCAGCTCGTCCAGCAGCACGAGGCTGCGAGAATCGGCCTGATCGAGGAAAGATATGATGTTGGTCAGGTGAGACGAAAACGTGGAGAGATTCTGCTCAATCGACTGCTCGTCGCCGATGTCGGCATATACCGCCTCAAAGGGAGAGAGTGTCGAGCCTTCCGCGACCGGGATATGCAGTCCTGCCTGGGCCATCAGCGTCAACAAGCCCACTGTCTTCAAGCTAACCGTCTTCCCGCCCGTGTTGGGGCCGGTGATGACCAAAATGTGGGTCTCCTCGTCCATCACGACGTCGATGGGCACCACGCTTTCCGGGTCGAGCAGTGGGTGGCGCGCGCCGAGGAGTTTGAGTGAGCCCACGTGGCCCTTCGGCCAATTGGAGATGTGGGGAGCGGTCGCGTCGATGACTTCGGCATACTTCGCCTTGGCGAAAGCCAAATCCAGGTCGGCCAGCCCTTCTACTGTTTGCTCAATCTCATCGATGCGCTCGGCGACCAGATTGGAAAGATGGGCCAGGATGCGGCGTACTTCCTCCTCCTCCTCCAGTTGGCGTTCGCGCCAGGTGTTGTTCAAATCCACCACGGAGAGCGGCTCGATGAAGAGTGTCACACCGGAGGCTGAGCGGTCGTGTACGATGCCGGGAATGCGTTCCTTGAACTGAGCCTTGACCGGGATGACGTAACGGCCCTGTCGACGTGTGACGAGGGCCTCCTGTAGATAAGATGCATTTTGGGACGACTGGACGATGTTTTGAAGCTTCTCCTGTATCCGGTCGTAGGCGATTTGAACCTCGCGCCGGATACGCGCCAGCTTGGGGGAAGCCTCATCGCGCACGTTGCCGCGTTCATCCAGGCAGCGGTTAATCTCTTCGATGATGTTGGGGCAGGGCGGAATGCGCCCGGCCATGAGCGCCAGGCGAGGATATGTTTCCTTCAAGCGGCTCAGGCTGCGGTTGAGTGTGCGCCCAGCGATAAGTGTGTCGCGCACATCAAGAAGATCGGTCGGTGGGAGCACCATCCCGCGCTCGGCATCCGCAGCCAGCGATCTTATATCGTGGGCCCCGCCTATTGAGATGGTGGGATGATCCTCAAGAATGCCACGCGCCTCGCTCGTTGTCTCCAGGTTATGACTAATCTCAGAGAGATCGGTCAACGGTTCCAGCGCCCGTGCGCGTTCTTCACCGGCCGAGAAGCTAGTGTATTTCGCCATGCGCTTCAGAATTTTTGGAAGTTCCAGCGTGGATAGATGTTTCTTATTCACTAAAAATCAATTACCTCAGATCGTATGCATAAATTGCCGGCGCTTCGCCGGAGAACCAGAAGGATTGGGCTGTGTAGTGCAAATAGAGCGCCGTGTTGAACGTGGGGCGGAGATGGGCGCGGTGATGGGCCGGTCGCCCCGCGTTGCTGTAACCGATGGCGTTGAACATCAAAGTGGCGACCAGAACGCCCACGGCCAAGTAAGTGATAGCGCCACCTAAGGCGTCCAGGATACCCGCTTCCGGTAGGTCGGCTTCCGCCAGCAGGATGCGGTTGAGCGTCTCCAGCACAACCCATACTATGGCCGTTATCAGGAGAAAGGAGATCGCCAGGGCATCATAAATCGTGGTCTGGATGCGCAGACGCCCCAAGGGCTGGAGCATAGTGGAGATGTAGGGGGCCAGTAAGCCGTAGAGCAGCACCGCGATGCCGGATGAAAGATAGAGAATGACATTGCTCGCTACGCCGCTGACGATGTCCTGTGTCGAGCCGAAGGCGACGAACCCGACGATGATGAGCATCATCAGGCCATCCAAGATGCGCAGCGTGGGAATGAAGAAATAGAGCGCGATAATTCCGACGACACCCAGGATGCTGATGATCACATACAAAGGAGTTTTTTTGTCTTCCATTCTTCTAATCCCGTTCTGTTTGTAGCTCGTGGCGAAAACTCGGCTTCATGAAAGTCGAAGCAGATGCACTACAATGGCCCAACCCGGCGAAGCCGGAACCAAAAAGCCTGACCCGAAAGCGATCTCAAACCGAAAGTGCTTCCTTGCCGGAAGGTTTTTGTCATCTGTGCAAGAATTTCATATGTTAGGTCATAATATATCACATGGGGGGGAAGGTAGCAAGCTGTTGAAGGAAAACGGGGAGCGTGTGGACTGAGATCAGGGGGCCTATGGCAGCAAAATGCGGCCGGCGATGATCTTACACCGCCGGCCGCAGGTCTATTTAGGTACGGGATTTCTACTTGGCCTGCCGCTCCGCTGCGGTCAGCACGTTGCGCATGAGCATCGCGTTGGTCATCGGGCCGGTGCCGCCGGGAACCGGGCTGATCGCCCCGACGATCTCCTTGGCCGCCTCGAAGTCCACGTCGCCGACCCATTCGCCTTCCAACTGAGCGAAGCCGAAATCGAGCACCGTCGCGCCGGGCTTGAGCATATCGGCCTTGATCAGGTGGGCGACGCCGGTCACGCTGGCGACGATGTCGGCCTGCTTGGTGTACTCGGAAAGCGGGTCGGTGTGGAGATCACAGACTGTCACCGTGGCCCAGTTCTGGATCAGGAGCAGAGCCAGAGGCTTCCCGATCAGGTTGCTGGCTCCCACGATCACCGCGTGCTTGCCGTCGATCTCAACGTCATAATGCTTCAAAAGCTCCAATCCTCCGAGGGGGGTGGCTGGCACCAGGTAGGGCCCCACGTCGATTGGCCGGTCGACGAAAGTGAACTGGGCCAGGCGCCCGGCGTTCATCGGATGAGCGCCGTCTACGTCCTTGGCCGGATCCAAAGCCTCGATCAGCGATAGGGCGTTGATGCCCTCGGGAAGTGGCCTCTGGATGATGATGCCGTGTACCTTGTCATTGGCGCTTAATTCCTGCACCAGCTTCACCATATCCTCCTCGCTCACGTCGGCGGGGCGGGTGTGGGATTCGAAGGCGATGCCGGATTTATTGCAGGTGCGCTCGATCATGCCGGCGTAGCTGACCGATGCCGGATCCGCGCCGCCCCTGACCAGGCCCAGCGTGGGGGGATTGCCCCATTTCTCTTCAAATGCGCCGGCCTCCTCCTTAACCTCCTTGAGGATTTCTTTAGAAAACGATCGTCCGTCCAAGATTTTAGCTGTCATTATTTTTTCTCCTTATCTCTTATGCTCTTCTATGGTACCCGACATATGATACCATAGTTGCTGTTTGTTGCCAAACCTTTTTGGGCGGCGCCGGATACCAATACGCATTGAGGGGATGGTTCACGAGTATGTGATACCACAGACGAATTATGCGTCGGCCCTCACTCCCAGCCCCTCTTCCAATCCTGGGAGAGGGGGCCAGGGGGTGAGGGCGAAGCGGCACGGACCGAACTTTTTCACATTTTCAAATCTTCAGGTGCGCTAGATGTGTTGCCAAATAAGCTAATGGTCACAACTTGACAGGATTTACAAGATTTACAGGATGAAAATATTGAGAGAATCTTGTTAATCCTGTAAATCCTGTCGAAAATTAGGCCGAGGTGCTTCTTCTCCAGGTGCGGCGGCGGAGCGAGGCGAAGCGCACATTG
>CAZDYW010000118.1:5077-7588 GCA_964509655.1 uncultured Anaerolineales bacterium | reverse complement strand
ATCTGAGTAGAGCCTCGGAAAGCGCATATAGAGCGTATGGGTCTCTAGGATGAGGTAGTCCTTCTCAGCGGCTGAATCTTCAGCCGCGCTCCAGGACTTTAGTTTGACAGAGGGGTGGATTCGCTCTATAATCCACGGCCTATGTCAATCAGACGTCTAACCAGCGTACTCGTTAAAGAGTACCGGCACATTTTACGCGAACCGCGCACCCTCTGGATGGTCTTCCTCTCCCCCGCTTTCGTCCTCATCGCTCTCTCTATGATTTTCACCAGCGGCAGCCATCGCATCGAGTTGGCCCTGTGGGACCAAGATCGCACCACCCTATCCCGTCAGTTTGTCGCCACTCTCAGCAGCGACTCCGATTTCTCCATCGAACACGTCTCCGACTACCAAGACATCGAAGCATCGCTGACCGAGCGGCACATCGACGCTGCCGTGGTCATCCCACCGGGATTCGCCGCTACAGTTCAAGGGGGAGATAGCGCACCGATCCAGGTCATCCTGGACGGCGTGGACACGTTCGTGGCCGGGCAAGCGACCGGTAGCCTCCTCAGCCACGCGGCCGACTTCGGCGTAAAGCTGAGCCAGGAGTTCTTGACGCCGAGTCCGCCTGTGCAGATAAAATCCCAATCGGCCTACCTATCCGGGTCATCCAACCAGGACAGCATGGTTTCCGGCCTCATCCCAATCGTCTTCTCCCTGCCCGTGATCGCCGCCGCCTTGGGCTTGGCCCGCGAGCGCGAGGCCGGCACGCTGGAAGCACTCGTCGCCACGCCGGTGAGCGGGCTGGAGTATCTGGGCGGCAAGCTGATCGCCTACGTCACCGCCTCGCTGGTCGGACTACTGCCCGTCTGGCTGACCGCCACGCTACTGTTCGGCGTTCCATTCCGAGGCAGCCCGATCTTGCTCGTGGTGCTGACAGCGGATTTCCTGCTGGCCAGTGTGGGCCTGGCTACCGTCATCGGCAACCTGGTGCGCAGTCAACAGACCGCCACGGTGCTCTCCCTGTTCATCTTCTTTGTACCGGCCTTCTTCCTCTCCGGGCTGAGCGACCCTCTCGACACGACTCAACTTGCCAGCACCATTGTATCCTATATGATGCCCAGCACCCACTTCGTGACCATCTGCCGCGCCATATTCCTCAAGGGCGCCTCGCTGACCGAGCTTTGGCGACCGTCTATGTACCTGTTCGGCCTTTCCGTCCTCTGGATGACGGTGGGCAAACTGACCTTCAAGAAAAAGATAACCTGAATGATAGATAACTTACACCGTATCCTGGGGCTGGCGATCAAAGAGCTATTGCAACTGAGCCGCGATAAACTGCTGCTCACCTTTCTGATCCTCGGCCCATTGTTGGAATTGCTATTGATGGGCGGACTGGCAGGCGGCGGAGTCCAGAACCTCCCGCTGGCCGTGGTCGATCTGGAGCGCAACCAGGCCAGCCGCGAGTTAATCGCCAAACTGGACCGAACCGACGAGCTGCGCATCAAGGCCTACGGAGACAGCGTACCCCAGGCCCAGGAGTGGATGCAACGCGGCGAGGTCTCCGTGATCGCCGTGATCCCGCCCGGCTACAGCGCCGCCCTGGCCGATCCCCAACAGAGCGCCCAAGTTCAAATCATCGCCGACGGATCGAGCCGCGTCGTGTCCACCGTCGCCATCGCCACGGCGGAGGAAGTAGCGGCTAAAATTGGGCGCGACCTGGCCGGGATGCCGCTCAGCAAGGGGGCGGTGGACATGCGCTTCGTGGCACGCTTCAACGCCGCGCTCGATGACCAGCCATCTTCCATCACCGCTATGCTGGGCCTCATTGTCTATCAGGTCACGCTGGTCGTCGCCGCGCAGAGCTTCGCGCGGGAGCGGGAACTGGGCACGATGGAACAATTGCGCGTCACTCCGCTGAAACGCCTCGACCTGCTGGCGGGGAAAGCGATACCCACTCTGATGATCGGCCTGATGGACTTTTTGCTCATGATTGGCCTGATCGCGCTCTGGTTCGACATCCCGATGCGCGGTTCAATGCCGCTCTTGATCATCCTCACCATCCCCTTCATCCTGGCGCAAATCGGCTGGGGAACGCTCATCTCGCTGATCTCCCACACGCAGCAACAGGCAATGTTATTCGTCTTCGCGCTGGCTATGCTGGAGGTGGCGCTTTCGGGATTCCTGGTACCGGCAGGGGATATGCCTGGCGTGATGCGCGTTCTCTCCTCCGCCTCATCGGTCCAGCACTATCTGGTCATCCTGCGCGGGGTGATGTTACGCGGCGCGGGGTTGAGCCTGATGTGGCTGCCCGGAGCAGCACTCGGAGGAATCTCTCTGGTCATCATGGCGCTGGCCTGGTTCCGCCTACGCCTGGGGCTGGAGACAGACTCGCTGCAACGGCGCATTATGAAAACATGGCGCCAAATTCGACAGCGGATGTGCGACTGGAGACCCTGGAACTGCGCGAAGGAACAGCAGAAACGCAGAGCCCAACGCCCGAAGTTGAAGAAAGAGCCAGCTTAAAGC
>CAZDYW010000118.1:0-4977 GCA_964509655.1 uncultured Anaerolineales bacterium | reverse complement strand
AAAATCAGCCCGCCAGCACAAAAAGCAGGTCGTTCACGTTCGTCCCCGTCGGACCGGTCCGAATCAAATCCCCAAGCGCGTCGAAGAAATGATAGCTGTCATTATCCTCCAGCGCCGAGCGGGCGTCGAGGCCCAGCTCGCGGGCGCGGGCCAGCGTCTCCCCGGTGATGACCGCCCCGGCGGCATCGGTGGGGCCATCGGTGCCATCGGTCGCCAGCGCCATCATCAGCACATCCTCCCACCCATCGAGCGCTAGCGCGGCCGAGAGGGCCAGCTCCTGATTGCGACCGCCCTTCCCCTTCCCCCGGATCGTCACCGTCGTCTCGCCGCCCCAGACCAAGCAAGCGGGTGGGGATAAAGGATCACCCTGGGCCTGCATTCCCTTCGCCAAGGCCGCCGCTGCCTTCGCCACCTCCCGCGCCTCGCCCTCAAGGTAAGTGCCCAACAGCAGAGCCTCCAAACCCAACGAACGCGCCTTCTCCACCGCAGCCAGCGCTGCCAATCGATTGGAGCCCACGACCACGTTCCGCACCTGCTCGAAGGCCGGATCGCCCTCCTTGGGCGTCTCTTGCAAAGCAGAGGCCCGGTTTTTGAGAGAAGCCCTGGTTTCTTCGCTCTCGTACCGCTCCAGCACTTCCCGCGCGTCCGCCACCCTCGTCGGGTCCGGCACGGTTGGACCGGAGGCGATGACATCGAGCGGATCTCCGATCACGTCAGAGAGGATCAGAGTGACCAATTGGGCCGGCGCGACCAAGCGAGCCAGTTGACCGCCCTTGATGGCGGAGCAATGTTTGCGCACGGTGTTGATCTCGTTGATCGTGGCGCCAGAGCGTAAGAGCGCCTCGGTGAGCGCTTGAAGGTCGGCCAGCGCCAGGCCCTCCACGGGCAAGGTCATCAGCGCCGAGCCGCCGCCGGAGATGAGGCAGATGACCAGATCACGCTCGGTCGCCCGGCGCGATAGCTCGGCCACAGCCCGCGCTCCACGCACGGAGTTCTCGTCCGGCGTCGGGTGGCCGGCCTCGATGATCTCGATTCTGGGAATCGACCGACCCTGTGTGTGTTCATACTTCGTCACCACCACACCCTCGGTCAGCCAATCGCCCAGGATGTTGGAAATGGCGGCTGCCATCGGCACAGCGGCCTTCCCTCCGCCGACGACAAAGATGTGCTCGCAGCTCGCAAGGTCGTAGAAGCGCCCGGCGACGGAGAGCACATCCACCGCGCGATAGACATATCGGCCTATCGCGGCCGCCGGATCGACCGCTTCCAAGGCGGCCCTTTGCAGTTCTGTTACTACGGTGCGCAAGTCTAGATCATGCACGTTATCCTCCTAAAACGATTGCCTTGGAATCTTACCACGTTTTCCATGCGCCACCAAATCCTTTCAGGGTAATGGCGCAAAAGTCTCCCTCGACCTTTGACTTTTTAGCATGGCTGCACTATACTACACTTTAGATAAACACACCAAGACGGTATAATTAAATCAGTGAAACGTGACACCTGCTCACTATCACCCTCTAGGTGAGCGGGCTTTTTGCTTGTTGGAGGAGACAGTATGTCCATACGACCTCGACGCAGCCCTCTGACTAAAATACCGCTACGGATTCTGCTAATTTTAGCGCTACTCGCTCAAATCATTCTAGCGGCAGGTTTGGTAGGCTACCTCTCGATTCTAAACGAGAAACGGGCGGTGAACGATGTCGCTGAGCAACTGCGAAACGAGATAACGGCCCGCATTGAGGGCCATCTTCACACATTTCTACAAACGCCCCACCAGATCAACCGCATCAACGCCAATGCTATCCGCCAGGGATTGCCCGCGGCCGATGATCCTCAGGCACTGGAGCGCTACTTCTGGGAGCAGATTCAGGTCTTCGATTCGGTGACCAGCATCTACTTCGGCAACACCAAGGGCGGTCTCATGGACGCTGGCCGCGAGGGGGCAGGAGGCCCATTGTACGTGATCGTGACGGACAATTTCGAGAGCGGTCCATTTAGAAAGTATGCCACCGATGCCGAGGGTAATCGCACCGAACTGCTGACCACCGTCCCCGAATTTGACGCCCGAAATCGCTCCTGGTACACTAAAGCGGTCGAAAAGGGCAGCGCCGTCTGTACAGAACCCTACATCCTGTTCACGGGGCAGGACCTGGCTATCTCCTCCAGCTCTCCGGTCTATGACGAGCAGCACAACCTGCTTGGCGTGGTCGCAAACGACATCTTCATCTCCCACCTCAGAGACTTCCTGCAAAGCCTCAATATCGGTAAGACTGGCCAAAGCTTCATCATCGAGCGCTCAGGACTGTTGGTCGCCTCCTCCACGGACGAAGCTCCATTCATCGATCTAGATGATGAAACTCAGCAACGTCTTCAGGCGAGCGAGAGCGAAATCCCTCTCATTCGAATGGCTGCCAGGCACATGACCGAACACTTCGGCCATTATGACCAAATCAGCGAAACGCAACATCTGGAGTTCAAAATCGATGGGCAACGCCAATTTCTGCAAGTGGCGCCGTTCCAAAACAAATATGGCATCGACTGGCTGATCGTGGTCGTGGTCCCCGAAGCGGACTTTATGGGGCGCATTCAGGCCAACAGACGCATAACAATCTCGCTCATCGCCGCCATCTCTCTTGGCGCCATCATCGCCAGTATCATCACGGCCCAATCGATCACTGAACCGATCCAGCGCTTGAACGTCGCGGCACAGTCTCTGGCCGATGGAGAATGGGAGCAGTCCATCCCCAGCACTTTTATCCACGAGCTCAACGAAATGATCTCATCATTCAACAGAATGGCCAAACGCTTGACCGCTGAGATCGCTGAGCGCGAGCGGGTTGAGCAGGCATTGCGCCGTCGCGCGCTGGAACAGGAGAAATTGCGAGAGGCAGCGCTCACTATGACCACCACCCTGGAACGAGGTGAGGTGATCGAGCGCATCCTGGCCCAACTGCAAGAGGTAGCGCCATACGATACCGCCTCGGTGCAACTACTTCGGGATGAGCATCTGGAGATCGTCGGTGGGCGGGGCTTCCCCAATCTGGAGCAACTGCTGGGCGTCCACTTGAGCCTGGACCCGCAGATCAACCCTGGCGCGAAAGTGATCCACACTCGCGAGACATTCGTAGTGGGAAACGCACAAGCGGAATACGCCGGCTTCCAGGGTGAGCCTCACGCAGCCGCCAACATCCATAGCTGGATGGGCGTACCTATGTTGGTGGGAGATAATCTGATCGGCCTGATCGCCCTGGACAAGCACGAAGTGGACTTCTACACTCGCGAACACGCCCGTCTGGCCGAGACATTTGCTGCCCAGGCCGCCATCGCCGTGGCAAACAGCCGCTTCTTCCACGCGGAGCGGGATCAGCGTGAGTTGGCAGAAGCACTGGCGGAAGCCTCCGCCGCCGTCAACAGCAGCCTGGAGCTGGAAGCGGTGCTGGATCACATCCTGGACCAAGTGGAGCGTGTCATCGCTGGCGAGACATTTAACATCATGTTGGTCGAAGATAACAAGGCCCGCATAGTCCGTTGGCGAGGGTATGAAGAGATGGGGATCGACGATAAAATCGGCACACTATCAATACCAATCACAGAATATACCAGCATGGTGAAGATGATGAAGGACGGCGAGCCTGTCATCATATCGGACACATCCAGCGAGGCCGATTGGGTAACCCGCGAAGGCTTTGAGTGGCTCCGTTCCTACATCGGCGCCCCCATCTGTGTTGGTGGCAAGGTAGTCGGTTTCCTCAATGCGGACAGTGCCACCCCCGGACGTTTCGATGCCGACGACGCCCAGCGGTTGGGAGCCTTCGCCGATCACGCTGCTATCGCAATCGAGAACGCCCAGTTGTACCAAGAACTGGAGGGTTACGCCGAGCAACTGGAACTGCGCGTTGAAGAACGCACAGCCGAGCTCCAGGCCCAGTATGCCCGGCTGGAAGCGATCCTGCGCAGCGTCACCGATGGCATCATGGTCACCGATGGAAGAGGAAATATCATCCAAGCCAATCCAGTCGCACAGCGCTGGATCGGCCAGACCCTCTCGCCGGAGGAGACGGAGCAACTCTGGGACAACCTGCACGATCTGGTGACGCGAGCGGAGGAGCGCCCAGAGAAAGTGCTGGAGTTAGCCGGGCTAGATCTAGAGCTAATCTCCGCGCCCATTTCCGCCCCGGATATAAAGGACGCAGCGGTAGTAGCGATCCACGACGTCAGCCACCTCAAGGCCCTCGATCGGATGAGGTCCCGATTCATCACCAACATATCCCACGAATTCAGAACCCCAATCGCCACGATAAACGCCTACGTCTATCTCCTGCGCAAGCACCCGGAGCGATACGAGGAATATCTCGATATTATGGAAAAGGAGATAGAGCTTTTGATCAAACTGGTGAATGACATTATGACCATCGCCCAGTTGAGCGCCGGCCGGGAGGAGATGAAAACCCGACCGATGTCACTCAATCAGTTGACCAGCATAGTATGCGCCGGATGGGGGGAGAGAGCCCAAAATCAGGACATAGCGCTGAGTTCACGTCTGACCCAGACAAACCCGCTGGCGATGATGGACGCCGATTGGATAAAGATAGTCCTGGAAAACTTACTCTCGAACGCCCTCTTGTACACTCCCGGCGGGGGATCTGTGACTGTTTCCACGGATGAAGAGATAGCCCAAGGCCGCCATTGGGCCACTTTGTCCGTGACGGATACCGGCATCGGTATTCCTCATGAGGATCAGCCCCACATCTTCAAGCGTTTCTTCCGCGGCGACGAGCCCCGTCAGATGCAAGTTACCGGAACAGGTTTGGGGCTGGCAATTGTGAAGGAGATCATTGAGCTGCATGGCGGATGGATAGAGGTGAAAAGCCAAGAGGGCGCAGGCAGCAAATTCACCGTCTGGCTGCCGATAGCGGAATAGGTCGCGCTGCGAAAACGGGCGGGCACGAGACCAACGAGACGGGCGGGTACAAGACC
>CAZDYW010000117.1:0-7619 GCA_964509655.1 uncultured Anaerolineales bacterium | reverse complement strand
AAATAACGTTCTATGCACTCATCCTTGAACCCAGCGACAGCTACACGCTGTCGCATGACGCGGTACAAAGCACCAAAAAGGGCTCCCCAAATGGGAGCCCTTTTTATTTTCAGGACGATCACGGGAGAATCGACCCTACTTACCAACAATTCTCGGTTTAGTTCCTACTGGGCAAACCAATCACACCCGTCGACCACCCTTGAGTTCGTCTTGTAAGACATTGAGTTCATCCCACTTGCCAGCAGCTGCCAACTTCGCTTGCTCAGGCCAAGTGCTGGGATTCGCCAACGCGGACAGGCCAGCATCGGTGAGAATCTGATCTAATTTACTCACGTCGGTCTCGGCCAACTGGGCGAAGGTCATCACCTCAGCATCCTGGAGCACACTGGATATCTTGGGGCCGATCCCCTCAATCCGCTTCAGGTTATCTGGCTTGCGTGGCTTCATCTTCCTAATCTGGTTGTCCCGCTCGCTTACCGCTTCCCTTAGCTGACTGACCTCTTGGTCGCGTTCCTCAAGTTGAGTGGTCAACTCGCGAATAGTTTCCTCACTCTGATCTACTTGGTCTCGCAATTGTTCGAGGCTGGTATCTTGTTCCCGGAGGCGCCTTTGGAGAGCCTGCAGCTTTTCCTCTTTCTCGTTCAAAGATGTCTGCAGGCTGTGAATGTGAGTCTCGTGCTCTCTAATTCGCTGTCGCAAGTAGAGCCATGCGATCAGCAAGCCCAAAATGAGCCCTACAGCGAAAGCGATGACTATGCCAAGCACACTGTTGTTCATTTCCTAGCTCCTTTCTGCGTTATTCACTCGAATTGGAAACAGTCACATTTTTTCCCTCTTCCTCCTTGCGGGCGCGTCGCCGCCGCCGGATTTTTCGCACCAGGAAGAACAACCCAACCAGGGGCAGAGCGAGCACCAGCAAAACAGGGACGATAAACACCACGATCACGATCAAGGCTTCCACCAAGAACTGTAGCACCTTGATCAGCGACTCGAAAGCTCCTCGCAGCGTGCCCTCCGGATGCCAACCGCCAACCTCAATTGGCTGGGCCAGCTCATTGGGAATGATATCGACATCAATCGTCGCCATCGCCGCCGACTGTTCCAGGTACTGCATGCGCCCTTTGACCTGCTCGATGTCGGCCTGGATGCTCTGCAGCCGCCCGTAAACTTCCAGCGCGGCCTCCGTGTCCTCCGCCTCATCCATAAATTCCAGCAAGCGCTCCTCGGTCGCCTCGAGGTAACGCAGGCGAGATTTGAGATCGACGTACTCCTCGGTCACATCCTGGCCGGAGATGCTCTCCCTTCGCACCTCGGTCGCCAGCGCTCGCACCCGCTCCAGTGCGCCGTCGAGCTTTTCGGCCGGGACGCGGAGCGTGAGATGGGCTCGCATTCCCTCCTGATATGTGTACATGTTCGACTCGACGACGTAGCCCCCCATCTCACTCGCCATCGCGTTGAGGGTGTCGACCGTCTCCTCCGTATCGTCCACCACCAACTCCAGCGATGCGTTGCGGATGATGAGCCGCTCCACAGTGTCCGCGATAGGAGCGCCGCCATCGGAAGGCTGTTCCGCGGCGGAGCTTCCCACCGCTTCCTCCTCCATCACCATTTTCTCTTCCACGATCATAGTGGCTTGAGCCGGGGCTTCCATCGGCGTCGGAGCAGCGGCGCATCCCGCGGCAACCGCCATCAGAACCAGAGTCATCAGACCATACAAAATTTTCTTCTTCATCTTCTCCTCCTTTGTCTAGTTAACGCTTACATTTACTAGACGTCCCTCGATGGCGTAAGGTTCCGGCAACCTCGAAATCACTTAGTGGATGACGATTTCCGGCGGAGACGCCAGCGGCGGATCAATCGCCAGAGTCCGTAAGCGAGGGCGCCGATGATGCCCGCCAGGGGCAGAACGACGATAATCAGCCAGATGATCGCATCGACCAGGAACTGCAAGCCAGAGATCAGCGCTTCAATCGCGGCGCGCGCTGTGCCCTGAGGGCGCCATCTTCCGACCTCAATCGGCTGCGCCAGCACGTCGGGCGTGAGCTCGACCGTGATCTTCGACATCGCCGCCGCTTGCTCCAGATAGCGAATGCGCCCGGCGAGCGATTCGATCTCCTGCCGGAAGGTGGTCAGTTGGCGGTAAACCTCCAGGATGTCCTCTACTTCTCCGCTCTCCTGTCGCGCTCGATAGAGCTCCAAGAGCTCCTGCTCCGCGGCCTCCAGAATCTCCAGTCGGGCGCTGAGATCGACATACTCCTCGGTCACATCCTCGCCGCTCTTTTCCTCATGGCGCACCTCCAATGCCAGCTCGCGCAATTGCTCCATAACCTGATCAAGCTCCTCGGCGGGCACGCGGAGCGTGATGCTGGCGCGGGCACCTTCTTCATACTGCCGCGTGCTGGAGGATGTGACGTAGCCACCTGTATCGGTCGCCAGCTCCTCGATCTGGGTCAGCGCTGCCTCGGTGTCGCGCACCACCAGCGACATCTGGACGGTGTAGATAATGAGGCGTGGCGTCTGGAATGGCACAGCGGATAATTCGCCGGATGCACCGGCCTGTAGCTCGCTGACAGGCTCTTCCGGCGCATAATCATAATTGAGACCACTCGTGCTCTCGGTGAAGACCTGCCCCACCCGGGGACCAAGTGCGCCCAGTATGCCGATGACACCGCAGACAATCAGGGCGCCGATCAGCAAAGCCGGCAGAACGAACTTCCAAGGAATCCGCTTGAGCATTTTACCTCCTCAGCGGCCCATCTCCAATCTGCTGATGAGGCGTCGATGTAGGCCGCGAGCGCGCATGCGCTCCTGTGTAATCTCGATCGGATAAGATACGCGATGGAACTCCCAGGTCATGCGATCGGTATCAAGCATCGCATAGCTGGCGCGTGGGTCGCCGTCCCGTGGCTGTCCCACACTGCCGGGATTGAGAATCAAGCGACGCGGGCCGAGCTCCACCGGAGCGGATAGAGGGGGAATTAAAGGCTTACAGCGTCGCCGTTGCTCATACAACTCGAAGCCCAGAGGGACGTGCGTGTGACCGACCAGGCAAACCTTGGTGGAGAAGTGCTCGAAATTCACGTAGGCCAGGCTGGTGTCCAGGACATACTCCCATATCGGTTCGCGGGGACTGGCGTGGACGAGGCAGAAATCATCTCGCTCCAAACGGATGGGGAGACTGTCCAGATAATCCACCGCTTCCTCGGTGAGCTCAGACCGGGTCCAAGCGTTGGCAGCACGGGCGACAGTGTTGAAACTGCTGAGGTCCAGCTTGCCCAGTGCGCCCCAGTCGTGATTCCCAGCCAGGCTGAGATGTGGGTATTCTTGAATGAGCTCAATACACTCGTTGGGATTGGGGCCATATCCCACCAGATCGCCGAGACACCAGATTTCGTCGAAGTCCGGTGCATCATCCAGAACGGCCTCCATAGCCGCTAGGTTAGCGTGAATGTCGGATAATATCAAATAATTCACAGTATGCTACTCCATATCTATCAAATTAGGTTGGGACTCTGCAATCAGGAGATTTCGCGTTCGCTCATTTGCAACCTGCAACTTGCAACCCAAATTATATACCCTCTCCCAACTTTGCGCTAGCCGCCGCTTGTCGAGCCACTGTAACAGTTGTATAATCTCCCTGAGTAAATAATCCTTAGCGGGAGTAGGGTTATGGTTCTTCTGGACAAAAATATGCTGGAATTTGTGAGTCGCAATCCCTCTCAGACGCAGCGCTTAGGCGCACGTTTGGGGACCTTGTTGCAGGGCGGCGACGTTATTTGTCTGGAGGGGCCGCTGGGATCGGGCAAGACCTGCTTGGCACAAGGAGTGGGCCGCGGCTGGGGCGTGGAGCAGCGCCTCATCAGCCCCACTTTCGTGCTGGTGCGCGAATACGAGCGCCCGGAAGACGCTCTGCGACTCTACCACGTGGACTTATATCGCATCTCCAGCTTGGAGGAGGCCTGGAGTCTGGGCATTGAAGAGTTTCTGGGGGATGAGAGAGCGGTTTGCATCGTGGAGTGGGCAGAGCGGGCACACGAACTGATGCCTGAGGAACACCTCTGGATTAAACTGGGATTTACCGATCATGTCAATCAGTTTCAGCGCACGCTCCACTTCGCAGCCTCTGGAGAGCGCCACAATGCTTTATTACAGGAATATCGACGCATAGCCTTTGGAGCATAATCATGCTTGTTGCAATGGACACCGCAACGGATCGAGCTAGCCTAGCTTTACACGATGGGTTTCAGGTGCGGGCCGAGCATACGTGGGAAGCTCCTCGTCGCCAGACCGTCGAGTTGTTGCCTCGCTTGAAGGCCGCTATGGAGCAAATCGGCCTGAGTGTCGAGGAGCTCAGCGGCGTCGCGGTGACTTTAGGGCCGGGATCATTCACCGGCTTACGCATTGGGATGGCGGTGGCGAAAGGCTTGGCCTTGGCGCGCGGGTTGCCCCTCATAGGCGTGCCTACATTGGACGTGGTCGCTGCGGCTCAGGGACATGACCGCCGCCCCTTATACGCTGTGCTACAAGCTGGTCGGGGGCGCATTTGCGCTGCCATTTATCGCTGGCAGTTCGGGGGATGGCGTGTGCATAGAGAGCCCTATCTCACAACCTGGAAGAAACTGGCAAGTGAGATTAGCCGCCCCACCCTCTTTTGTGGGGAGATCGGCTGCGAGGGCGCTGAAATCCTGAACGGCCTTGGAGAACTGGCCGTACTTTTGCCGGCTGCTGCTCGGCTGCGACGGGCGGGCTTCTTGGCGGAGATGGCGTGGCAGCGGCTAAAGCGCGACGAGGTGGACGATAGCGCCACGCTCACTCCCATTTACCTCCAACATCCGGTCTGATGGTCGCCGCTTGGCCCTATACCATTCGCCCGATGAGGCGGGATGATATTCCAGCGGTGATTGCCATAGAGCGGCATTCTTTCCCTCTATCTTGGCCTGCATCGGCTTTCTCTCATGAATTGAATCAGCCTAATTCTTGCTACTATGTTTTGTTAAAGCCATCGGAGGGCGAAGGCTCATCCGTTGAGAGGAAACGTGGGGCCGGATGGCGCCGCTGGCTGAGTCAATTATTAGCTTTTACCTCATTAGCTTTTCAAGAAGAGAGCCGCGTGATCGGATATGTAGGGTTCAGATTGCAGGACGACGATGTAGCACACATCAGCACAATCGCGGTTCATATTGATTGGCGTGGTCATGGGCTGGGGGATTTGTTACTGCTGACGGCGCTGGAGAAGGCTATGGAGGCACAAGCTAGTTTAGTGACTTTAGAGATGCGGACCTCCAATCGCGTGGCCCATCGTTTATATCGCAAATATGGATTCCAAATGCTTGAGAAGCGCAAAGGATACTACCAGGATGGCGAGGACGCATTGATAATGGCTGTTTCGATACAAGAAGATGCTTATCAAGCCCGTCTTGACAATCTGCGCCGGGAATTGAAGGTGAGTTTGCAGCGGTCTGGGTAGAGTGGTTTTGCTAGTTGCAAGTAGCAATAGCTTTTACACATCATCCATCTTTTCTGGAAGTTGCATCGATCCATTGACTTAGGAGGAGGAGTATGTCAGAACTGGATGCGTTAGCGGCTAAAATCTCTGAGTGCAAGAAATGCCCTCTGCATAGGGGGCGGACCAAAGCCGTGCCCGGTGAGGGACCGGAGAACACCGAGATCATGTTCATCGGTGAGGCACCGGGCTTTCACGAAGATCAGCAAGGGCGTCCATTTGTGGGAGCGGCCGGACAGTTCCTAGAGGAATTGCTGGAAAGCATTGGACTGTCGCGAGAGGATGTCTTCATCACCAACGTGATCAAATGTCGACCACCCGGCAATCGCGACCCTTTGCCAGGGGAAATGAAGGCCTGTGAGCCATACCTCGACCGTCAGATCGAGCTGATCCAGCCCACTGTGGTAGTCACCTTGGGCCGATTCTCCATGGCGCGAGCCTTCCCCGATGCTCGCATCTCCCACGTCCACGGGCAGGCACGCAAGGTCGGGGGCATAGTCTACTATCCGATGTACCACCCTGCGGCGGCCTTGCATCGCCCCAGCTTGCGCTCCACCGTCGAGGGGGACATGCGGCGCATCCCGGAGATCATCGAGCGTGCGGATCAGATCGCCGAATCCACGCCACCTCCTCAAGCGGAACAGCTGTCGATGTTCTAAAAGCTGAGGTGCAACGCACTTTCGAAAGTGCGTTGCACCTGTTTAGCAAGTGTTTAGCGAGTGTTCAGTGATTAAATTCATCTCCATCACCGTGCTCACTTTTGCCCTGGCGCTGGTCTCGCTGGGGCTTGTCACGATGTGGCTCGAGCGGAAGCGCGAACGCCTCAAGGGCCTGGCGCTGACTCTGGTCGGGCTGCTCGTCGGTGCCGGCTACGCTTTCCTTGGTAGCCGCTTCTCAATGACCCTCTTTGGGCGTTTGATCGTGCGCGTGGATTTGCCGGCCTTGATGGTCACCGCCTTTACCTACACCACCGGCGTATTGCTCGGCGCAGCATTAGCCTTGGGCTCATTCCTTTGGGCCACGGGCCGCTTCCGCCACCGTACCGAGCGGACGGTGACCGCCCTCATCCTGCTCGGCGTGTTAATCGCGATGACGGCGACCTTCATCGCCGTCATCCTCAGCAACTAGCGGATTGCAATCTGCAACCTGCAATCCTTAACGCATCAGCAGATAATGGTAAGCAGACAAGGTCGCTTTGGCTCCCTGGCCGATGTGTACCAGCACCTGCTCCGAAACAAACGTCACGTCGCCAGCGGCGAACACCCCCGACCAACTGGTGGCGCAATAGATGTCCACGATGATGTGCCCTCGGCTGTCGCAGTCGATCCACTCCCGCACCAGGCCGGAGTTGGGCGTGCGCGGCAGCTTGACGAAGACGCCTCGCACCGGTAGCTCGCGCTCCTCACCTTCGGGGTTCTTCACCGTAATGCCCTCCACGAAGGATTCACCATTGATCGACTCGACACGGACGCCTTCAAGCACTTCCAAGTTCTTCACGTTGGGCAGCTTCGTGGCCAGTGGCGAAGTCACCAGCGGTTCCGGTGCCAGCAGATAGACCTGATGGGCCTTGCGGGCCAAGCTAGCGGCGGCCCATTGAGCGCGCCGCCCGTTGCCCACCACTGCCACCTTTTTCCCCAGGAAGAGACCGGCGTGAGTGGCCGCTGAATAACTCAGCCCACGTCCAGCCAGCCGCTTCGCTCCGGGCACATCAAGGCGCATCGGCTTCGCCCCTGTCGCGATGATGAGAGACTTCCCCTCAAAACAATCACCCCGCGCCGTCCTCACCGCGAAGTAACCGTCTTCTGGTCTCACTTCCGTCACCGTGTCAAAGCGGCGCACGAAGTCGAGATAATCTAGCTGGCGGCGGAAAGCATCCAGCAGCTTCTCACCTGTGATGATCTCGCGCCCCTCTGTATCCTCCAACTGCATTGTGTAAGTCGCTTGCCCGCCCCATTGCTCGGCGATGATCAGCGTCTCCAACCGCTGATTGAGTGCCATAGCGGCAGCGCTGATGCCGGCCGGGCCGCCACCGATGATAATCAGTTCGTACATCTGCTTTTTACCTCCTCGAATGCGTAATGCGTAAAACGTATTGCGTAGAAGACGTTTTACGTTT
>CAZDYW010000116.1:0-7640 GCA_964509655.1 uncultured Anaerolineales bacterium | reverse complement strand
TTTACGTTTTACGTTTCACGTTTGATGTTCCACGCGCCCGAATCCAGGCCAGCGTGCGCATCATTTCATTCTGGACGATCATAACGCCTTCGTCGACTCCCATGCCCGGCTTAGCCATGATGATTTCCGGTTGGGTCGCCAGCGCGACGTGGACCGCTACCTTGGCCGATAGATCGGTCTCGCAGCAACTGCCGCCCAGGAAGGCGCCCGTCTTGGGCATACTAGCCTTGCAGGCCAGCACGGCGTCGATGGTATTATGCACGCTGCCCAGGTCGGGCATTTTGATCTGGATCATATCGGCGGCCTCGGCGTCGACAAAGGCCCGGATGTCATCCGAGGTGTTGGCCCATTCGTCGGCGACGAGCTGCACGCTCATACCGTGGAACTGGATGTATTCGCGCAACTCCTTCAGCGCCTCAATCTGGGCCTCGCGGCTCTCCATAATCACGGCGCTCTCCACCCGCAGCGGGTAGGGTTTCGCCGCCTCCTCCAGGGTGCGCAGGTGAGCCAGGACGCGGCCCAAGAAGCCTTTCGAGCCCGGCTCGGAGATTTGGCCCAGCGCACCATGCACGTCCAGGTGGATGGTCGGGTGATAATCGGGCCCGCCGAGTTCAACGATGCGCTCCTTGAGCCAGCGCACGTAGCGGGTCAACTCCACGCCGTCCTCGCCGAGCTGGTTGGGGATGTCGTCCACCAGAGCGTGGGGCAGTGAGGCCACCCGCCGGGCGATCATCTTGTCGGCGTTCTTGCGGCGCTCGCCGCCGGACTGGGCGTGGATGGGAATCGGCCCGGCGGGCTCAGGGAGATTCCACTCCTCCATTATGACCTCGGCCATCGTCACGCCGCGCACCATCGCCACCGCTTTCAGCAGCGCCTGGCTGACGCCGTAGCGGACGGCGGTATGCAATCGGCGCTCCTCGGTGACTGTTGCCGCAGCCTTTGAAGGTCTCTGAAAACCTTTAGGGTCTGCGTCTCCTTGCAGCGCCTGGAGTGGCTTGGTCAGCAGGTCGCGGCGTGATAGCTCCGGCACGTTGGGTTCGGCACTCGGCGGCTCCACCCGCTTTCGGACTCTGATGGTCTCGGTCAAGCGGTCTATCTCCGAGGCGAGCTCGCGGAAGCCGGTAACTTCCCGCTCTACCAGCGCGGGGGCCACCGTGCGCCAGATCGATTCCAGGCCCTTGTCGGTGCGGAAGACGGGATCACGGCCCGCCTTGCCGCTATAGGCCACGGCGACGCAATCGCCCCAGGCGATCCTTCCATCGTCCAGCTCCAGCCCCACCGAGGCGGCCTCGGCCACCTCGCGCACGTGGGAGAAGCCGGGCGTCACCGCTTCGGCAGTGTAGCGTTCCTCCAGGGGGATCGTTTGTGTCTGAAGGGCGGACAGATCCTCGTAGTAATAAGCGCCCACGGCGGGCACGGCCAAGACGCGCGTTATCTCAGTCATCATACCACTTGCCTTTTCAGCACTTCAAATGCACACGAAAGGGGACAAAGAAGGGAAATCTTCTTTGTCCCCTGATGTGGCCAGCGCTAGGGCCAGGCCACAAGCTTCTTCATTCCATCAGTCCTGTGCGTTTAGTGTTGCTCGCGCACGTCGATGACCTCTTGGCCTTCGACTTTTTCCACCACGGCCAGCAGTTCTTCCTTGGGCACGTCTCGAACCTTGATGACACAATCCCAATGGTCGGGGTCTTTGGGGGTGGGAACGCCACCGCTGGCGTAGATGCCCCAGCCCTGCTCGGAGATGGCACTGGTGACCTTGGCAAGCTCGCCCTTGCGGTTCGGCATGCGGATTGTGAGACGCACGCCGGGGACATTTCCGCCCAGCAGGTCAGTCAGTTGGGCCATCATGTCGATCTCGGTGATAATGCCAATCACGACATCATCCTCCAAAACCGGCAAGCAGCCGATCTTGTTACCGATCATGGTCTGGGCGGCCTCTTCAAGCGTCACGTTGGGCCCGGTAGTGATCACGTTTTCCTGCTTTACCATCACATCCTCGACGGTCATGTTGGATAGGAAGCGCGTGATCTCCCAGACATTCAGGCTGGCCAATTCGGTCGGCGGAATGCGCATTCTCTCTCGGGTGACCAGCCCGATCAATTGTTTCCCCTTTCCCACGACCGGCAGATGCCGCACGTGAGTTTCGGCCATGATGCCTTGAGCTTCGACGATGGACATCTTCGGATCGACCATTACAGGGTGTCGGGTCATATAGTCTTTGACAAACATTTGTTCGTTGCCTCCTACTTAATCCGTCGTGACAACCGGGTCTATCTTACGCAGATCCTCCAGCGGGATGTGGCAGAAGATGCGATGCTCATCATTGTTGTATTGCCAAGGCGGGACCTTTTCCTCGCAGATTTTGCCGCCGTCGGGCAGCATGTCACGCCTCGGGCAGCGGGTGTGGAAAGGACATCCACTGGGCGGTTCCAATGCACTGGGCACCGTGCCGCTTAATCGGATGTGCTTCTGCTCCGCTCTGGGATCGGGGATGGGCACCGCCGAGAGCAATGCCTCGGTGTAGGGCTGGTAGGGCGGCGCGTAGATGTTCTCGGCCGGGCCGATCTCGACGACGTGGCCCAGGTACATCACGGCCACGTAATCGGAGAAGAAGCGCACCACGCTCAGGTCGTGCGCGATGAACATCATCGTCGTGCCATACTCGCGCTGAATCTCCAGGAGCAGGTTAAGCACCGCCGCCTGTACCGAGACATCGAGCGCCGAGACCGGCTCGTCGCATAACACCAATTCTGGACGGCTGGCGAAGGCGCGGGCGATACCCACACGCTGCTTCTCGCCGCCGCTCAACTGGCGCGGCAGACGGTCGTAGTAACTTCCATCCAGACGCACGGCGTTGAGCAAGCGGACGACTTCCTCGCGTGTCTGATCGCGGGTCACCGCTCCGAAGCGGCGCAGCGGACGTCCGATCTGCTGCCCGACGCTATAGGAGGGGTTCATCGTCGAATCGGGATTTTGGAAGACCATCTGCAATTCCTGGATCAGCTTGACGTCGCGCTCGGAGACCGGCACCGACAGGTCGAAGCCCAGGAACTCCGCTTCGCCGCCTCTGGGCGTCTCCAGGCCGACGATGGTCTTGGCCAAAGTGGACTTGCCGCAGCCCGATTCGCCCACTACACCCAGCGTCTTGCCGGGCGGCACGTCCAAGCTCACATCGTCCACCGCCTTGACGTAAAGTTTCTCCCCCGCGCCGACCAGACTGAGCAGCGATTTGGACTCCTGCTCGTAATAGGTCTTGAGGCCCTTCACCGTGATGATCGGTTCCTGGCCGTCCCCCTCAGCTTCGGGGGCCAGATCCGGCACCAGTCCCTCCGGTGGCTTCCACGCGCTAGCGTCGATCTCCTCGGAGTAGAAGCAGCGGGTACGATGGCCCGGTTCTATCTCCCGCAGGCGCGGTTTTTCATTGTAACAACGATCGGTGGCATAATCACAACGCGGGGCGAAGATGCAAGCGCCCTTGGGCCGATCTTTGGGAGCCGGAACTCTTCCCCGGATGGGATAGAGGATGCTGCCCTCCTTGGTAGCGCCCAACTTGGGCACGCAGCGCATCAGCCCCTGGGTGTAGGGGTGCAAGGAGTTCTCATAGATAGCCTCAACCGAGCCCACCTCGACCATCTCGCCGGCGTACATCACGCCCACGTTATTGCAGACACGGGCCACAACGCCCAGGTCGTGGGTGATGTATACGATGGCGGTATCGAAGTCGCGCTTCAGATCCTCGATCAGGTCCAAGACCACGGCCTCGACCGTCACGTCCAGCGCGGTGGTCGGCTCGTCCATGATGAGCAAGGCGGGATTGTTGAGCAAGGCCATAGCGATCACCACGCGCTGCTGCTGACCGCCGGAGATCTGGTGCGGGTAACGATCCATCACGTTGGCCGCGTCGGGCATATAGACGCGCTCCAGCATGTCGATGGACTTCTCCCACGCCTCCTCCTTGGAGATGCCCCGATGGACGGTCAGCACCTCAGCTAACTGATCGCCGATGTTGACCGAGGGGTTCAGGGCCTGCATTGGGTCCTGGTAGACCATCGAAATCTGGTCGCCGCGCAGAGTGCGCAGTTCTTCCTGCGTCCGTCCGACCAGCTCGCGCCCCTGGAACTTGATGCTACCGTCGACGATTTTGCCGTTGGGGCCGAGGAAGTCCACGATGCCAAAGGCCACGGTTGACTTCCCACAGCCCGATTCGCCCACGACGCCGAAAGTCTTGGCGCGATGGACGTCGAAGGATACATCACGGACCGCCTCCACGTCACCGTAGCGGGTTTCGTAGGAGATGGCCGCGTTTTCAACCTTCAAGATTGGAGCTTTCGTTTGATATTCTGTAGCCATAGTTCGCTCCCTCACTGATACCTTAGAGACTCTTCGCGCAGTCCATCGGCGAACAGGTTAAGGCCCACCACCAGCGAGGCGATGGCTACCGATGGCCACAAGGCGGCCCAGGGACTGCCGGAAAGGATGAATTGCCGACCCTTGGCGACCATGCTGCCCCAGTCTGGCGACGGCGGCGGCAGCCCCAGCCCCAGGAAACCCAGCGTACCCATCGCGAAGATGGCATAACCGACGCGCAGCATAGCGTCGATGATGATGGGGCCACGGGCGTTGGGCAGGATTTCTACGAACATGATGTACCAAACGCTCTCGCCCCGGGTCTCTGCGGCGCGGATGTAATCGCGGGTGCGGATGTCGAGCGCCAGGCTGCGCACCAGACGGGCGATGCCGGGGATACCGACGATGGCGATGGCCAGCACAACGTTGCTGGCCGAGGCGCCCACGGCGGCGATGATGATCATATAGAGCAGGATGACGGGGAAAGCCATCATCGCGTCCAGCAGACGCATCACCACCTCATCGACCCAGCCGCCCAGATAACCGCCCATCAGGCCCAGCGTCGAGCCGACGATCAGCCCCAACAGGACGCCCCAGATAGCGGTGCCCAGCGGCAGCCAGAAGTTCTCGCTGATCGGCAGCATCACCAGAACGACCCGTGCTCCATAGATTAGGCGTGTCCAGATGTCTCTTCCCAGGCTATCGGTGCCCAGAGGATGTGCCCTAGAGGGGCCCTGATTCTGCGCCGTGTAATCCTGCTCGGTCGGACCATAGGGGGTCAAAAGTGGCGCGAAGATAGCTACAAAGATCCAGAAGAACACAATTACCAGGCCAGCCACGGCCACCTTGGATTCAAAGATAATCGAAACGCCCTCCCACAAACTCTGCAGCCGTGAAGGCTTAGATGCTGCTTGGGGCATTGTCTTTTCACTCACTGCCATAAGTTACTCCTTTTTAAGGTTTAAGGTTTGAGGTTTGAGGTTAAGCCCTTACCTTAGCCTTAACCCTTAACCTTATCAACCATACCTGATGCGAGGGTTGAGGAAGGTGTAGATGATGTCGGCCAGCAACTGAGTGCCGACGGCGACTGCCACCAGGATCATCGCGCCGCCCTCAATGGCGTTGAAATCCTTGAAGAGGGCCGAATCCAGCAGGTAACTGCCCAGTCCCGGATAGCCGAAGATGACCTCGACGACGACGATGCCGCCCAGCAACCAGTTGACGTGCAGCATAATGACCGTGATGGGCGCCATCAACGCGTTGCGAATGGCGTGCTTAAATACAACGCGCCGATAGGGCAAGCCCTTGAGGAAAGCCGTGCGGATGTAGGGTGCCTTCATCACGTCCGACATGCTGGCGCGGGTGATGCGCAGCACGTAGCCCAACTCGATCAGCGTCAGTGTCATCACCGGCAGGATGAGCATCTCCGGCCGCTGCCATGGCGCCTGCTCGCCGAAGACCGTCGCGCCTGGCACGAGATCCAGCCAGAAGGCGAAGATCAAGATCAGGAAGATACCGGTGGCAAACTCCGGCGTCACAGAGAACATCATGCCGCCGATGGAGAGGATGCGATCCAGTGCCTTGCCCTCGTTGAGCCCGGCGATCAGACCCAGGGCTAGCGCCAGCGGCATCACGATCACGAAGGCGATGCCGGCCAGCACCAGGGAGTTGCGCAGCCGCGTGAACAACAGGTCGGCCACTGGGCGGCCGGTGCGCAGCGACAATCCCGGATCACCCCGCAAGAGCCCTTTCTGCAAGGGGATGTACTCCACGGGGCCTCCGGTGGCTGCTAGCCAGCCTGACCCTGGGACCAGTCGCCAGACGACCTTGCCGGTTCCCTTTTCCCACTGCACGGCGAGGTTTTTCGTGTCTACGCCCCAGAAGGTGCGGGCGACGCGAGCCCCTCTGGCGGCTTCGCTGTTAGCGATGGCCCTGGTCATCTCTTCCAGAGCATCGGCTGCCGCAGCGATGCTCTGCCGGGCCTGCTCCGTGTTGCCCGCGCGTAGCTCTTCCACGCTTTGGAGCAAAGGTTCGCCCGTTCCAGGTGCATCGTCCTCCAGCGCCTCTCCGATGGCCTCCACAACGTCGGGAAGGGCCATCAGGCGCGCGGCGTCGAGAGGTGTCTGGGATGGATCGGATAGATCGCGCAGCACGTTCACGGCGTGTTGATAATCAGCGATCTGTAAGGCCTTGATGAAAGTTCCCAGAGAGCCGATCAGTTGATCGAGCGCTGAAATGGCGCCATCAAGCTCCTCTCGGGCAGCTTCAATGTCCTCGGCTTCCAGACTCTCGGCTACTTTTTGAAAGCGTTCGGCTAGCGTTGGGTTAGCGCCCTGGATAGCCTCGGCGGTTTTGCCCAACTGCCGGGCCATCGTCTGTAAATCGCTGGCCCCAAGTGCCTGCGCTGTCGGTGTGGATAGCTGATTCTGGATAGCGAGCGCTCGCATCAAATCATTCTTCCTGGCCACATCATCCGCCATTTTCTGGAAGACGTTCTTTTTGCGCAGCGCTTCCTGATCGATCATGCCCTCTAGTTTGCTTTCAGGTTCCGCAATCGCGGTGACCATAGCTTCCTGCGACTGAGCGGTGCGCAGAATTTCCAGGATGTGATCCAATTCCGTGAGGATGGCCTGTCGATTTTCTTCGTTGATTTGTTGGTTGGCCTCAAGTTCGGCACGGTAATCGCTGAGGCGCTCAATCTCGACTTCCGGATCCTTGATCTCCCAACGTTCGTTGTCGACCTCTTCTTCCACCTCTCCATTGGGTTGAAGTGTGTTGGCGATCAAGTCCTCACCTACCATTTCCCATCGGATCAGCGTTCCGTCATCCTCTACGGCCCACCACTCCCGAAATCCATCTTCGGTCATTATTTGCTTGACGGGCAAGCCGATTTTCCGGCGTACTTGCCAATCAGTGCCGACCAGCCAGTTGAAGTAACGAGTGTAGAATGGCTCGTCCAGGCCTTGTTGATTTAGGAAGGAGGCTTCTTGCTCTGGTGTAATGTGGATACCCAAAACGTTGCGGGCTACGTTGCCTGGCGCCGCCTCGGTGATGAGGAAGACTGAGATCGACACGATAAGCATCGTCAGCAACATCAGTAGTAGCCGACGTATAATAAATTTCGCCATAAGAATACTCCTTGGGCTGAGATTGAGTTGCGGCTAAGGTCAAGGAGAAAGCTCCCTTCACCTTAGCCGCTTGGCTTTGAACGTGCGCTAGGCTCCCTCCCTCCAGACTTCGTTGAACATCATATAGTAAGTCGGGTGCAGCGGTACGTTATGCAAATCCTT
>CAZDYW010000115.1:0-7667 GCA_964509655.1 uncultured Anaerolineales bacterium | reverse complement strand
ATCACGGGCGACCACAGAGGGATCGCCCCTACGTCATAGAATTTTCAAACAGGTTCTCAGGACACTTCAGCGCGTAGGGCCTCGATTTGCTCCGTGGTCAACCTCTTCAGTGGCTGCTTCACCAACGGTCCGGCCTTCAACGCCGGTACTTGTTCTTCGTAGGTGGGAAGCGGCTCGCTTCGATAAAGGATACCGATGGGAATGCGCTCGTTCCATTCATGCGCTCGTTCCCAGGCCGCCGTGCGGTCCGTGGGATCATATCCCTCCTCATCCTCTAGCTTGTAAACTCGCTCGCTGTAAAAATCATAGGCGTAGGATCGATTCCAGGTGACGCAAGGCTGGAGTACGTCCACCAATGCGTAGCCTGGATGCTCCAATGCCTCGCCGATGAGATGCACCAGATGGTGCAGTTCGCCGGAGTAGCCCCGGGATACGAAGGTCGCGCCGGCAGTGATAGCCATCGCCAATGGATTCACGGGCCGGTCGATGGAGCCCTCCGGCGATGTGGGCGTGTGTTTGCCCTTCTCGCTGGTGGGGGAATACTGGCCCTTTGTCAGGCCATAGATGCGGTTGTCCTGCACGATGTCCACGAGGTCGATGTTGCGGCGCACGGCGTTGAGAAAATGGCTCAGCCCCTCGCCGTAACCGTCGCCATCGCCGTGGACGGTCATCACCCGTAGGCCGTGGTTAGCCAGTCTGGCGCCAGTCGCCACCGCCAGAGTGCGCCCGTGGAGGGTGTGGAAACCGGTGATTTTCATATAGTGGGGCAACTTGCTCCCACAGCCGATGCCGGTGACGATGAAGAGCTCGTGGGGAGCTATGTCGTGCTCGGCCAGGGCCATCTTGATGGCGTTCAGGATGCCGAAGTTGCCGCAGCCTGGACACCAGGTCGGTCGCGTTTCTACATCGAAATCTTTGCGCGTTACCATGTTTACACCTCCTCCAGCGTGTGCGCCAGTATGTACTGGGGCGAAAAGGCCCGCCCGTCATATTTGCGGATCGACCCGTCGGCCACAAGGCCGGTGCGGGCGCGGATCAGCGTCTCCAGTTGGCCTGTGGCGTTACCCTCGACGACGATCAGGCGCTTCGCTTGCCCCAAGGCAGCCTCTGCGTTGGGGGGGAAGGGATGGAGCGCGTTGAAGTGGAGCATATTGGCCTGTCCGGCTTCCTTCTCATTCAGCAGGTCGACCGTCTCCCGCAGCGGGCCATAGGTGGAGCCCCAGGCGACGAAGGTCAACTTCGCCTCAGCAGGTCCATAAAGGGTGGGGCTTTTCAGTTCCTGGAGTGCGTCATCCATCTTGCGCATGCGCTTGTTCACCTGGGTCGTGCGATTCTCGGCGTCCTCGCTGATGGCGCCGAATTCGTCGTGCTCGTTGGCGGTGGAGACCCAAACGGCGTTGGGGTGACCGGGCACAGCGCGGGGTGAGAGGCCCGATTCGGTGACGCGGTAGCGCTTGTAGGGCTCCTCCAGCGCATCCAGTTCCTCCTCGCTCAGCAGCGCGCCCCGCTCGATCTCCACCGCGTCGAATTTCAGCCCATCGGCCTCAATCGTGCGGTAGGCGGCGGCTAGATAATGATCGCTGAGCACTATCGTCGGAGTTTGATACTGCTCCGCCAAGTTGAAGGCCTGCCATCCTACGCTGAAGGATTCCTCCAAGGTGCCGGGTGCCAGCACGAAACGTGGAAATTCGCCCTGGGAAGCGTGCATCACGAACAGCAGATCGCTTTGCTCCGTGCGGGTGGGCAGGCCGGTGGCGGGGCCAGGGCGTTGCGCGTTGTAGACCACCACGGGCGTCTCCGTGATGCCCGCGAGCCCTAGAGCTTCCACCATCAGGGAGAAACCGCCGCCGGAGGTGGGACACATAGAGCGGGCTCCCACATAGCCAGCCCCGATGGCCATATTGATGGCCGCGATCTCATCCTCGGCGTGCTTGATGACGGCACCGTAATCCTCCGCGTGGGCCGCGAACCAGTGGAGCACGGGCGAGCCGGGCGTCATCGGGTAGGTGGAGACGAAGCGGCAGCCGCCAGCCAGTGCTCCCAGCGCGAAGGCCTCGTTCCCGTTGAGGATCATGCGGGGCGGGGCGTCGGGGACGGCCTGCATACGATATGGGAAATCATCCTGGAACTGACGCGAGGCCTCAGCGCCAGCTTCGACCACGCGGAGGTTGGCGTCTATCACCTTTTCTCCCTTGCGGGCGAAATTGTCGCGGATGATACTCTCCATATAGGCAAGGTCGAAGTCCATCAAGCCAGCCGCCACACCCAGCGCCAAAGTGTTGCGCATTACGGCTAGACCCCCTTTTTCCTCCGCCAGTTTGGTCAGGGGGACGGGAAAGAAACTGACGTTCGATCTGCGCAGCGTGTCTGGTATCTCCTCGCTCGCGTCATAAACGACAGCCCCGCCCTCGTTGATGAGATCAACGTGACGGCGGATGGTCTCCAGATCCAGCGCTAACAATAGATGAAGCGATTCATTGTGGGAGTAAAGAGGATTCGGAGAGATGCGGATGGAGAAGAAGTTGTGGCCTCCGCGGATGCGGGAATAGTAGTCTGGCAATCCAAAGGCGTAGAGCCCGCCTCTGGTCAGCGCCTTTGAGAAGCCCGCGCCGCTGGATTCTAGCCCCATCCCGGCCTCGCCGCCAATGCGGATGGTAATTTCATTGGTTGACATAGTCACTCCTTGTTTATTTTCGGGCGAAATTTAGCAGCAGTGCATCGAGATAGATGAATTGTACCCGGCCTTTCAGAGTTGACAAGTGACACATGTTGGGTATAATTAAGCTCGCATAGAACAAGCCCCGGTGGCGGAATAGGCATACGCGGCAGGTTGAGGGCCTGTGCCCGTCAGGGCGTGGAGGTTCGAATCCTCTCCGGGGCACTTTCAATACCAAGAACACACTCATATTTTCTCCGACGTAATGAGCTATGGAGATCAATCTCCCAGCTCATAACTCAGATATTTTAACCAGCCTCGGAATGAAATATCTGTCGTTAGTTCCCTCACTTTCCACAAACACGGATCGGTTTTTCGCAAGGAAGAGGAATTTCACGACCGTAACGGCGTAAATTCACCGAACTCCGTAATCTGAAGCTACAATACGTTTTGCCTCCTTGTTCACGTCAAGTCGTGACGGTGCTCGTTGGATTCAATGTTAAAGTCCATAAGGTAACCTAAAAGAGAGGAGGAACTGATGGAAAAGCTACCCCCCGGCCTGCGTCACGTCCTGTCACAGACCAAGTTGTACACCGATGATGAGGTTTACGTCATCGTGGACATTCCCCTGGATATGTGTTTCGAGGGGACTGAACTGTTCGCCAAGCTCAGCACGGCTTTCTCGGCAGCTGTAGTCGATAAGGATCAACTGACATTGGTGTTGCCATCTGATGATTGGGCCGAGTTAGGGGATGAGCTGGGCGTCGTGGAGGAGGCGGACGGCTATCGTCTCATCACCTTCGATCTTCCCATTGAGTTGGGGTTGGTCGGTTACTTGGCCACGCTCGCCGAGGTCTTGGCCGAGTCGGGCGTCAGCATTTTCGCAGTATCGGCCTACCAACGCGATCATTTGCTGGTTAAGGAGGTGGACTTCGAGCGAGCATGGGAAGCTCTAGAATCCTTTATCGCTTCCTGTCGGGAACCAGAGAGCGATTGACAAATTGGCTCAACAGAGTACAATCTTTCCACGTCATTGATGTGAGATTTCCAGAAATTAGCTCTCTCAGCTTGGGTTGCCAAATCTGAGCTTGCCCTTAATTTTTCGGATTTGGCAACCCAGCGGGGTCGGCGGGGTGTTTTTTTCTGGAAATTCCTACGCGCGAGGAGTGTGGATTTGATTGATAGTAAGTTGGGCAAATATGAAATCATCGAACACATAGGCCAAGGGGGCATGGCGGAGGTCTACAAGGCCTATCAACCTAGCTTGGATAGGTACGTTGCCATCAAAGTGCTTCACACTTTCTTGGCCAGCCGAGAAAACTTACTCATTCGTTTCCGGCGTGAAGCATGGGCGGTTGCCAATCTTCATCATCCCAATATTGTTCACGTCTACGATTTCGAGCAGGACAAAGAACGTGGCCTTTATTACATGGTGATGGAGTTCATTGAGGGGCCTAGCCTGAAGGTGAGGTTGGAGGAACTGGCGGAGCGCGGAGAGCGCATGCCGCTGGATGAAGCCATTGACGTCGTGACCTCGGTAGGGGAAGCGCTGGGCTATGCACATCGGCGCGACATGATCCATCGCGATGTAAAGCCGGCTAACATTATGTTCACCGAGGAGGGGCAGGTTATCCTCACCGATTTTGGCATTGCCAAGATACTTAGCCTGCATGGCTTGACGGCCAGCGGCGCGATGGTGGGCACCCCATCCTACATTTCCCCTGAGTTGGCGCAAGGCAATCGCGGCGACGAACGCTCCGATATTTATTCCTTGGGCGTAGTTCTCTATGAACTTCTCGCTGGAGTCCCGCCTTTCGAGTCCGAAACGCCCATCGGTGTGATCCTTAAACACATCAATGATGTCCCGCCCTTGCTACGAGATAGAAACCTGGATCTGCCTTCAGGGCTGGATCAAGTGCTTTCGAGGGCTTTGGCCAAGGACCCCGATGATCGATATGAGTCGGCTGATGCCTTCGTGGAGGATCTAAAACGGGTGGCTGCTGGTCGGGAGCCCTCCCTTGCGGCATTGGAGACTGTGACTGAGCCTTCTGATGCTTCAGGGGTTGCTCAGCCATCGCTGAGCTCTTTGTCGAGCGAAGCTGATGCTGTGGTTGAGGTGGCCTCTTCCTCAACCACGCCGTCACCCGGTAGTGGAGAATCAGATGCGCCCCAGCAGGATGAAGCGACCGCTTCACCCCCTAGACCTCCTCGAAAAAGGGTTTGGTTGATGCCTGTGGCCATAATCGCGGCCTTGATAATCTCCTTGATGGGCGCAGTAGGTATCTTGGCCTCTACAGACCGGCTGGATGATATAGTGGGAAGGCTAGGGCTTTTATCGACGCCTGAAAGCTCCTCCGTGCAAGATAAGGCCGCGACCGAAGTGGCGGCAACCTTGGCCGCTTTGGATGCCAAAGTGAATGCGACCGATGTACCATCTCCCACATCGAGCACCGCATCGGCGCCGACCCGCACGCCGGACGCTACCGCCACGCTGCTGGCATCCTGCGTTTTTGATGTTGAGGTGGTGGGTGAAAACCCCGTGTCATTGAGGGCGCTTGTGCCAGGTCAACAGTTCACTGTGCGCTGGGAACTGAAGAACACGGGCTCTTGTGCTTGGCCTGCGGAGGTCAAGATAGCGCCCCAATCGAGCAGCGTGGTAGAGGCGGTCACGCTTCCAGAAATCGACTCGGTCCCTGTGGAGGAGACCGTCGAAGTCGTAGCCACGTTCAGAGCTCCCTCTAGCTACGGCGTTTACACCGGTACATGGCAATTGCAAGATGAGGCGGGAAATTACTTTGGAGAGGGGCTGGAGATTTCTTGTCGGGTAGCACCGACGCCAGCGCCTCCGCCGGAAGCCGAGCCTTCTGCCACACCGACTTTGACCCCTACCAGGGAGGCTAAGTTTACTCCGACGCCGGTTGAGGAGCTATGGATGGGTGTACCAGGACTTGTCGAATGCAATACGGAGCGCAGAGGTGGACGGGTTACTTGGGGATATGGCGGTGGTTTTAGCGATAACTACCGCTATTTTTATAGCCAAGTCTCCCCCGAATATGAGTTGGACGGACCGTATCACAAATTCACGAACTTCCCACACGTGGTGACCTATTTCACCTCATCGGGAGAACTTGATTTCCCTTTACCGGATGAATGTGGCAGCGGTAATTATGGGCATTGTGGAAGCCCGCAAGAGGGATTTGAGATCGTGTGGGTAAAGGTGATGTATAGAAGGGATGATTGTCCTGAAAATTAGTGGTTGAGAGTTCGGATTGGAGTGGAAATAGAAGAGCCCGCGCTTACAAGCGCGGGCTCTTTTTGTGTCATTGTGTCATTATTTTGGATGTTGCTACAGCAGCGAGAGCCCCAGCCAAACTGCCAGTGATGCGAACAGAACTACCATTCCCAGCTTCACCGCCGCCGCGTTGCGCTCCAAGAAACGGGTCAGGTCCTTCGATGTCGTGCCATAATAGGCCAGGATGAAGACCACTATCAGCGGCAGGACGAAAAGCAGATTGTAGAGCGTTAAAAAGCCAATGGCCCGCACTCGCAGCTCCGGCACGCTGGTGACGAAGATGATCGTCGGCAAGTAGACCTGTCCGGTGCAGGCTAGTTCCAGGAAAGAGACGATCAGACCGGTGACGAATGAGCCTATGATGTAGGTCTGTGAATTGCGCCCCTTTCGTATCACGGCGTTGATGCGTTTCCTCATACTATGGGGCAGGTTCAGGCTCATGTCGCCGATGTCACCACGGCGTGCCTTCAGGAAGTCAACGAAGCTAAAGACCGCTAACCCCGCGCACAGAAGGGCTGTCAGGCCGTATACCCACCGGCCCAGCTTGGTCAAGAGATCGCCCATTAGACCAAGTACCTTGTAGAAGCCCAAACCCACTGCCAGGTAGGCCAGGAATACACCCAGCGTGAACATCGCGCCTACCGCCAGTACTTCTCGTCCCTGTCGCCCGCTCAGCGTGAGGTAAGAGACGAAGAATACCAGTGTGGCGAAGGCGCATGGGTTGAGCCCGTCCACCAGTCCGGCCAGGACGACGGTGAAAGCTCCAAAGGACCTGAAGCGTGCGATGATGTTCTGCTTGGCCTCTTCGGGGTTGAAATTGTCCCATGCACGCTCAGCACCAGTGGGCGCATACTTCTCGGCCAACTCCATAATGGCTTCGGACGTTATCTGCTCTCCGATCAGGTAATCCTCGCCGACAAAGATGGCTGGTGTCGCCATCTTCTTTTCTTTCGGCATATCCGTATGCTCACTTAACCATTCTGCCAGAGGGGCTTTATCCTGGACGTCATACTCCTCGATCATCAGTTGTGGATATTTGCTCTTGGCGTACTTGATGTCATATTCGGCGCGGCTGCACTCTTGACATCCGACCTGGTAGAAATAGGCGATCCATATCGGCGCTGGGCCTTCGCAGGCGGCCTCATTCTCCTCGTCACAGGGCTCTAGTTCCTGATCCGAGAACGGGCTGAAATCCAGGGATGAGCCTCCGCCACCGCTACTTATTTCCGCGCTGATCTCTTCGAGGCCGGGGATGTCGGGCCATGAGGTTCCTCCTGCATCCAGGCACGTATCCAGCAGGCATGGGAGATCTTCGCGAATCTCGTCCTCGCCGATCATCACCGTGCCGTCGATGATCAAGGTCGGCAAGCCGCGCTCTTCGGCTGGCACCTCAAACATCTCCTCGGCGTTGATCATCAGTTCGTAGTTATCCGGCTCGGAGATTTCGACCATTTTGATCTCCATCCGGTCCCCATAATCAGCTTGAAGGGGCTTCAATACCTCATCGATTACTTTGATGCAGTGCGGGCAATCGTTGGCATAGAAGTAGACTATTCGCACGGAAGGTCCCCCGGAAGCTTCCGCTACCTGCATCGGCATTAGTATTGCGGCTGTGATAAGTAAGAGTACCCATATTCCACATTCTAAAGCTTTTTTAGTAAACTTTGTAAACTCCGAACGTTTCATTTGGTCACTCAACCTCCATAATTTTTTATTCAC
>CAZDYW010000114.1:0-7692 GCA_964509655.1 uncultured Anaerolineales bacterium | reverse complement strand
AGGGGTAGCGATGCCTCCAACAATCAAGGAAGTAGCAGATAGATCAGGCGTATCCACAGCCACGGTCAGCAGAGCCTTGAGGGGGCTTCCAAATGTAGCGCCCTCAACTAGAGATCAAGTACTACAAGCGGCTAAAGACCTAAACTACTCAATCGACCCTCAAGCATCCCGCCTGGCAGCGGGCCGCACGATGTCAATTGGCATCGTGATGCCGCTGGCGGATCAATGGTTCTACAACAAGGTATCAACAGCGGTGGAAGCGATGATGGTCACCCAAGGCTACGACGTGATGCGATACAGCATCGCTAGCCTGGGTAGCCAGACGGATTTCTTCCAACGGCTATCATCGGGCAAACACGTCGATGGGCTGATTGTGGTCAGCATGGCCCTGGCGGAGGACGACCTTGAGCTGCTCACCAACCTGGAATTCCCAGTGGTGACGATTGAGACCGAGACGGAGCATTTCGCATCAGTGGGCATCGACAACGTCGCTGCGGCACGGATCGCGACCCGGCATTTGATCAACTTGGGCCACGAGCAGATCGGGATTATCTCCGGGCTGCGCGAGGATCCAATGCGTTTCCTGGTGCCCCGACAGCGTACATTGGGATACCACAACGCTCTGCGCGAACAAGAGATTGAGATCCGTCCAGATCTCGAAGCGCCGGGGAACTTCTCACTCGCCGGCGGCGCGGAGGCGACGGTCGATCTGCTCTCCGTGCATCAACCTCCGACCGCGATCTTCGCCTTTTCTGATGAGATGGCCATCGGGGCGCTCAAGACGATTAGTGACATGAACCTGCGTGTCCCGGAGGATATTTCGGTGATTGGCTTCGACGACCATGACATCGCGGAATACGTGGGCTTGACCACAATTCATCAGCCGGTGGCGGAGTACGGCGAGAGAGCCGCCTCACTTTTACTGAAATTGCTCGAAGAGCCCAACGAAGGGGCTTTACCTCACATAGAATTAAACACACAATTGGTGATACGTTCCACCACAGGGCCTCCACCGGCCTAACCCATCCATAACGACAAAAAAGCAGCATACTGTGTAAAGTATCCAGAATGACAGGAGGTGATTGCCAATCATAAAGTGTCTCGCACCCCAAGCTTAAGCAAAATTAGACAAACTCTAGGAGGAGTACAAATGAAACGCTTACTATTCGCACTGAGTCTCTTGGTCATCGCAGGAATGCTGCTGACCGCATGTGGCGGGCAACAAGCCCCGGCCACCGAAGCCCCGGAAGAATCCGGAGAAGCAGAAGAAACCACCGAGGAAGAAAGTGGTGGTGAGGAAGAACAGAAAGTCGTCAGCATCTTTGGCGCGTTCGTGGATGAAGATGCCCGTCGATTCGAGGCCTCTATGGAGCCCTTCGAGGAGCGCACAGGCATCGACATCCAGTATGAAGGCTCCGGAGATTTCGAGACCCTGATCCTGGTCCGCGTGGAGGGCAATGACGCCCCCGATATTGCGGCCTTCCCACAGCCCGGCTTGCTCTCTGACTTCGTCAGCAAAGGCAATGTTCTGGATTTAAATGACTGGTTTGAGACCGATTACCTCCAAGGCCAGTATGAACAGCACTGGCTGGATATGGCGACGATGGACGGCATTATGTCCGGTGTCTGGTATCGCGCGAACGTCAAGAGCCTGGTCTGGTATCCTGTACCTGAATTCGAAGAGGCCGGTTACGAAGTTCCCGAGACCTGGGACGAAATGCTGGCCCTATCCGACCAGATGGTGGCCGACGGCAACACCCCCTGGTGCATCGGGATGGAAAGCTCCGGCGCCACCGGCTGGGTCGCCACCGACTGGATGGAAGATATTATGCTCCGCACGCAGCCCGTGGAGAAGTATGACCAGTGGGTCAAAGGCGAGCTGCCCTTCAACTCACCCGAGGTCAAGAACGCGGCCCAGATTATGGGTGAAATCTGGTTCAACGAGGACTACGTCTTCGGCGGCACACCCTCCATCCTGACCACGCCCTTCGGCGACGCCCCCACTCCGATGTTCGACGATCCGCCCAGTTGCTGGATGCACCGACAGGCCAGCTTCATCCCCGCCTTCTTCCCGGAGGGGGTCGAGCTCGGCAAAGATGTCGATTTCTTCTACCTGCCGCCGATCAAGCCGGATGAGTACCCCAAGCCAGTTTTGGGCGCGGGTGACCTCTTCGCCGCCTTCAACGATCGCCCCGAAGTTCGCGAGGTCATGGAGTACCTGACCACGGGCGAATCCACCAAGGCCTGGTTGCAATCCGGCGGGTTCGTCTCGCCCCACAGCGACACACCGCTCGATTGGTACCCGACAGATACGGACCGCAAGTACGCGGAGATCCTGTCCGAGGCCAGCGTCTTCCGCTTCGACGGCTCCGACCTGATGCCCGGCGCAGTGGGCGCGGGCTCCTTCTGGACCGGCATGGTCGACTACGTCAGCGCAGAGGGTGATAACCTGGATCAGGTGATGTCGACCATCGACGAATCCTGGCCAGAGTAGTACCGGCCTACCTACTATCTGTGAGCAACACAAGGGAGCAGGAAGGCCAAAACGGGCTGACCTGCTCCCTTGATTTATCCTCACAGACTGTTACAGACTGATAAGGAGCAAAGCAATGGAAGCACTAGACGAAAACAGGCTCACTAGCGGTGTTCTGGACTGGTTCACGACGGGCTTGGGGCGCATCCTGATCTCCCTTCTCGTGCCCGTGCTCTCTTTCGTGGTGATGTGGCGCGGCTTCATCTTTCTGCGAGAAGGCGAAGCCCCCAAGCTAGTCACCGCCGTCGTCGCCATCATCTGGGGAGTGGGCGGCGTTGGGCTGCTCTACGTCCTCTCCAATTGGATCGTCGATCAACTGCCCCAACAATGGAAATCCCAGCTGCGTCCCTACGTCTTCGCCGGCCCCGCGCTGGCGATCTTGGGATGGTATCTCTTGCTTCCCACGTTGCGCACCCTCTACGCCAGCTTCTTCGACGCCCAGACGGTCAATTTTGTGGGACTCAAAAACTACATCTTCGCCTTCACTGACCCCAAGATGGTCGAGTCGTTCCGCAATAACCTGCTGTGGTTGATCATCGGCACATTCTTCAGCGTCGCTTTCGGGCTGCTCATCGCCATCCTGGCCGACCGTTCCAAGTTCGAGACCATCGCCAAGTCGCTGATCTTTATGCCTATGGCCATCTCCTTCGTCGGCGCGGGCGTGATCTGGCGCTTCATCTATTTCTACAAGCCGCCCAACGTCGAGCAGATCGGACTGCTGAACACTATCCTGGTAGGACTGGGAGGTGAACCGCAGGCATGGCTCACGATACGGCCCTGGAACAACCTCTTCCTCATCGTGATCTTGATCTGGTTACAGACCGGTTACGCTATGGTGCTGCTCTCCGCAGCGCTGAAGGGCGTGCCGGAGGAGTTGCTGGAAGCGGGCCGCATCGACGGGGCCAACGAGATCCAGATATTCTTCAAGATCCTCATCCCCTACATTCAAGGCACCATCATCACCGTCTCGACCACCATCATCATCCTCACATTGAAAATCTTCGACATCGTTTTCGTGATGACCAACGGCAACTATGGCACCGAGGTGATGGCCAGTCAGCAGTACAAGCAGATGTTCAAATTCCAACACTTCGGCCGCGGCTCATCGGTCGCCATCCTGCTGTTGATCGCCGTCATCCCGGTGATGTGGTACAACCTCAAGCAGTTCGGCGAGCAGGAGGCTTTCTAATGAATAAGAAAAAACGAAGACGGCTCATTTCCGATATTCTCGTCAACGGTTCACTCCTCATCCTCTGTATCCTCTGGACCTTGCCCACGTTGGGCCTGCTCGTTTCATCATTCCGCCCACAAAACGCGGTCAACTCGACGGGCTGGTGGACGGTTCTCAGGCCAGCGGAGGAGATTGAGGGTTCCCGTTTCACGCTGAACAATTACCGCCAGGTATTGCTGGGCAAGGAGATGACCTATGTGAACGCAGCGGGAGAGGAGGTTCAGGCCAGCGGCGATGACCTGAGCACCGCTTTCCTCAACAGCTTGACCGTCACCGTGCCCTCCACCGTCATTCCCATCCTCATCGCCGCTTGCGCTGCCTATGCCTTCGCCTGGATGAAATTCAAGGGACGCAAGTTCTTCTTCGTCATCGTCGTCGCGCTCCTCGTCGTGCCCTTGCAGATTGCGCTTATCCCCATCCTGCGCGACTATACCAAGCTGGACCTCAATGGCACTTTCCTGGCCATCTGGCTGGCCCATACCGGCTTCGGCCTGCCGCTGGCGACCTACCTGCTCTATAACTACATCAGCACCCTGCCGCGCGAGATTCTGGAATCGGCATTCTTGGATGGCGCATCCCATTTCACTATGTTCGTCCGCCTCATCCTGCCGCTCTCGGTACCGGCGCTGGCCTCCTTCGCCATCTTCCAGTTTCTCTGGGTGTGGAACGACCTGCTCGTCGCCATGGTCTTCATCGGCAGCAAGCCAGAGGTGGCCGTGCTGACTCAGCGCTTGCAGGAGATGGTCGGTTCCCGTGGACAAGATTGGCACCTCCTGACCGCCGGCGCGTTCATCACCATGCTGCTGCCCGTCATCGTCTTCTTCTCTTTGCAGCGCTACTTCGTGCGCGGTTTGCTCGCGGGCTCGGTCAAGGGATAATTCCCCGCGACCGTCCGCTCCCTATGCAGTTCATAACAGTGGCGCAGGATCGGTCACGCGATCTTGCGCCATTGTCTAACTTACGGCGCGGCGACTGCGGCACACTCACCCAGTTGCTGAAGACGCGGGTTGCAAACCCGCTTAGAGCGCGCCTGTCAAGAGCAAGTCGAGTAGATACGACCCAAAGGAGATTGTTTGTGACCATTCAAGCCTTTATTCTGGACCTAGACGGTGTGTTGACCGACACGGCGGAATACCACTTCCGGGCATGGAAGCGTATCGCGGATGAGGAAAATATACCCTTCACTCGCGAGGACAATGAGCAACTACGAGGCGTCTCCCGCCGCCGCTCACTGGAGATTCTGTTGGGCGACCACCGCCAGCACTACACTGAATCAGAGATGCAAGAGATAATGAATCGCAAGAACGGCTATTACCAAGAAATGTTACGGCAGATCACCGAGGATGATTTCTTGCCCGGCGCACAAGCGCTCATAGACAACCTCCGCGAGCGCGGATTAAAGGTCGCCATCGGTTCGGCGAGCAAGAATACCAAAACCGTGCTGCGCCAGTTGGGCATCTTGGACTTTTTCGACGTCATCGCTGATGGCTACAGCGTCGAGCGGGGCAAGCCGGCGCCCGACCTGTTCCTCTACGCCGCGGCAAAGATGGAAGTGGATCCAGCGGAATGTGTGGTAGTCGAGGACGCGCAGTCCGGCGTCACCGCAGCACTGGAAAGCGGCATGGTCGCCGTGGGCATCGGGCCGGAGGAGCGCGTCGGCAAGGCGCACTTCCGCTACGATACCACCGCCGACATCAAAATCGCGGAGATACTGGAATGATGCAGGATGCAGGATCAAGTTACATGCAACTAGAAAATAACCTCTATACGAAAAGTGGCTGGGAAATCATTGAGGATTCTTTTGATCCCGAGCAATTGGTGACCACCGGCAGCAACTTTATGATCGGCAACGGCTACCTTGGCTACCGGGGCACCTTCGCCGAATGGGAGGCGGATCGCTACGTGGCCTGTATCGTCAGCGACACTTACGACGCGGCGGAGGGTAATCGGCGCGAGCTTTGCAACGCCCCCAACGGTCTGTTCACCAAGCTGTACATCGATGGGCAGATGCTCTCGGCATTTGAGGGAGAGACTCACAAGTACGTCCGAACGCTCGATCTGCGCCACGGTATCTACAATCGCTCCCAAACCTGGGAAAATGGCTATGGAAAGGTCGCGCGGATCGATGTGGAGAAGTTCGCCAGCTACGATAATGTCCACCAGATTTTGATGCGGTATCATCTCCGCGTGGAACAGGCCGCCCGAGTCGTGATCCTCACCGGGATCGATGGGAATGTCTGGAGTATCGGCGGCGAGCACTTCGACAAGTATGAGCCCTTCATGCAAAATGGGCTCATCGCGCTTGAGACCATCACGGGCGAGTTCGGAATCCAGATCGACGTGGTTGAAGGGCTAAATATCCTGGGGACATCGCCGAGCACGACGGAGGCCGTTCAGGGACGCCGACGCATAATGCGGCGGCTCACTTTCTACCTCGATGCGGGCCAGGAGTTGACGCTCGAAAAAATGACCGCGATTTATACCAGCAACGATGTGCCCGAACCAAGGGAGCGAGCAGCGGCCAACGTTCGCGCCGCGCTCAAATCGGGCTACCAGGCGCTGAAGGAAGCTCATCAGAGAAAATGGGACGTCATCTGGGAGGCCAGTGACGTTCAAATCGAGGGACATGTCGAGGACCAAACGCTCGCGCGTTTCAACATCTACCACAATATCATCGCCACGCCGAGGCACGCCGATCTGCCCATCGGCGCCCGCGGGCTCTCCTGCCAGGTCTACCAGGGCGCGGCATTCTGGGACCAGGAGATTTTCAACCTGCCGATGTTTCTGTACACTCAGCCCGATGTGGCCCGCAGCATTCTGAAATACCGCTATGATACGCTGGAAGGCGCCCGTGGGAAGGCGAAGCGCCTGGGCTATTACGGGGCCTTCTACGCCTGGACCAGCGGCAAGAGCGGCGAGGAGCTTTTCCCCGATCATTTCTTCACCGACGTGCTCAGCGGGAGGAGGGTCCGCAACCATTTCAACGATTGGCAGATCCACATCTCGCCCGACATTGTGTATGCGCTCTGGCAGTACTACGCGGCTACGGATGACTGGGACTTCATCATCGACTACGGCGCGGAGATCGCCTTCGAGGTGGCCCAGTTTCTGGTCGCTCACACCTACTTCAAGAAGGACAAGGGCCGTTATGAGTTCATCCGCCTTCTCGGCCCCGATGAATACCACGAGAACGTGGACAACAACGCCTTCACCAATTACCAGGCGCAGTTCGCCTTGGAGAGGGCTTTGATCATCCACGAAAGGATGAGCCAGTCCGCGCCGGAGGAACTGGACGCGCTCCTCGCCCGGCTGGAGCTGGGGGAAAGTGATGTCGCCAACTGGCGCGAGATCGCCGAGCTGGTCTACTTGCCCCAACCGGATTCGGGGACGCGGCTCATTGAGCAGTTCGATGGCTACTTTGAACTGGAGGATGTCTTTCCCGATGAGGTGCGAGAGCGGCTCCTCCACCCGGAGGAGTATTGGGGCTGGCCCAACGGCGTGGCGGTCGAGACCCAAGTGATGAAGCAAGCGGATGTGCTCCAGTTGCTCGCGCTCCACGATCTCTTCCCGGTCGACGTGGTGCGTGCCAATTATGATTACTACGAACCGCGCACGGAGCACGGCTCATCTCTCAGCCCCTCGGTGCATTCGCTCATCGCCAGCAAGGCCGGCTACGCCGAAGATGCCTATGACTACTTCCGTGAAGGAGCGACCATCGATCTCTACAACGCCAGCAAGAAAGTTATGAGTGGCGGTTCATTCCTGGGCGGCATTCACACAGCGGCATGCGGGGGGACGTGGCTGATGCTCGTCAAGGGCTTCGCGGGCTTCGAGTTGGAGGAGGATGGAGTGCTCAGTTTTGCGCCCGCCTTGCCAGCGGACTGGGAGGGGATGAGCTTCAAGTTGATCGTACGTCGCAATCTTCTGG
>CAZDYW010000113.1:5856-7702 GCA_964509655.1 uncultured Anaerolineales bacterium | reverse complement strand
CAATCCCTTGTGGTTGCCCAATCCCTTGTGGTTGCCCTAAACCTGGTTTCTGAGCAATATGCTCATAGGAGGAACTGGCTTTTGAAGAATATCCTCAGAATTTTCGTTTTTTCAGCGGCGTTGATGACCATCTTCGGCGCTGCGAGCAGCGCGGTTGGATTTCTCGCCGCGGACATTCCCGGCGGTGCGATATCCATCAGCCTGTGCAGCCTGTCTTCGCCCGACGATCTGATCATCGGAGCCTACTTGGAGGCTCATGCCGCCGAGCTGGAGCAGCCTGCTGGCGATGACGATGCGCCGGTCACGTTCGTCGTCCAGCCGGGGGAGACGGCCTCGACCATCGCGGGAAGGCTGGAGCAACAGGGATTGGTCACCGACGCAGAGCTGTTCCGCCGTTACGTCCAGTACAACGGGCTCGACTCCGGCATCGAGGCCGGGGAGTTCACCTTGCGCCAGACGATGAGCATCCCGGAAGTCGCACGCACGCTCCAGGAAGGACAGCGCCCCGATCAACTGGTCACCATCCCCGAAGGGCTGCGATTGGAGCAAATCGCTGTCAAGGTGGCCGAACAGACCGATATTTCCTCGGAGGCTTTTCTACAACTGGCGACCACCGGCTGGCGCCAATTGGATCTGGACTATGATTTTTTGACCGGCGCGGGGGGCGAGGTCACGTTGCCATCGACCGCGACATTGGAAGGCTTCCTTTTCCCCGAAACTTACCGTCTGCCAGAGGATGCGGTAGCCGAAGACCTCCTGGAGCGTATGCTGAGTACCTTCGACACTCGCGTCACGCCCCAGATGCAGGCCGCTGCGGCCGAGCGTGGATTGGACCTCTACGAATTGATCACGTTGGCCTCCGTCGTCGAGCGTGAGGCAGTGCTGGATGCGGAGCGGCCCATCATCGCTGGCGTTTACCAGAATCGGCTGGAGGCAGATTGGAGACTGGAGGCTTGCCCCACTGTGCAGTATGGTATCGGGGATGTGGGTGAATGGTGGCCTGCTCTTTCGCTTGATGATCTGAACGCCGATTCGCCTTACAATACATACCGCAACCAGGGATTGCCGCCCGGCCCTATCTGTAGCCCCGGCCTGGCCTCGATCTCGGCGACGGCCTATCCGGCCGATACGGACTACTTCTTCTTCCTCGTCGATTGCACCAAAGATGACGGCAGCCACCTTTTCTCCGCGACGAAAGAGGAACACGACGAAAATTACCTGATGTGCGGCGGCGAGATACCTTGATGGGTTCTGCAATCCGCTTGCAAGCAGCGATTTGCTTGCTCTTGCTCGCTGCTTGTACCTTCCCCGGCGCAGTACGCCCCACGCTGAAGATCGGCTTGGTCGCTCCGTTTGAAGGACGATACCGCTATGTCGGCTATGACGTGATCCACGCCGTCAGGTTGGCGCTGCGCGAGGCCAACGCCGCTGGCGGAGTGGGAGGTTACTACGTCGAGCTGGTGGCCTACGATGACGCGGGCGATCCTGTGATGGCCATCGAGCAAGCCCGCAAGCTGGTCGTCGATCCCACTGTCATCGCCGCACTCGGCCATTTCCGCGCGGAGACGACTGCTTCTGCCGCTGACATCTACACTGAGGCCGGTCTGCCGCTAATCGCATTGACCGGCTTTGACCCGGATTATGCACGGGAGCTGAAATCCAGAATGGGAACATTTCATCTGGGGCCAGGAGCAGAGGCGCTGAGTGCGGCTCTGTTGCGCTCGCTCCCGACCGATGCGTCAGCCGATAGCTCAGAGATCACATTAGTGGGCGATGGGGGCTCATTGGGGCGGGCGCTGCTGCGTGCCTCGCCGAGGATTGAACAGCTATATGATGTAGGGCAACT
>CAZDYW010000113.1:0-5756 GCA_964509655.1 uncultured Anaerolineales bacterium | reverse complement strand
CAAGGGATTGCCCCTACTGTCATCTGTGACGCCGATCCGGTGACGGCGGGTGAGGTCGTCGCGGCGCTGCGGGAAGCTGGCTGGGAAGGGGATTTTGTGGGTGGCCCGGCGCTCGCCGCGTCTGATTTTTCCGCCGTGGGAGGCCGGGCTGCTGTGGGGGCGCACTTTGTAACGCCGTGGCCTTTCCCGTCCGACGTTCCCGGCGGGGATGATTTTGCAGCGGCCTACCGAGCTATTTCCAACGGGGTCGAGCCGGGGCCCTTGGCCCTACCGGCCTATGAGGCCACCTGGCTCCTTTTGGAAGCGCTGGAACATGCCATAACTGTGCAAGATAAACCAACTCGCGCGGGAATGGGGGCCGCTATTCCGGAAGTGAAACGCGAAGGGTTGCTGGGGCCAATCGCCTTCGATGGAGCGGAGCGCTGGGGCGAGGTTCCGTTCTATCAATACCAGATTGGTTCAATCTCCAAGATTGAACCAATCTATTGATTCACAACATTGTCAGAGAGCAAGCCGTTAAGGTCATCGTCCCAACACTCCAAGGCTGTACGCACCTCATCGTCGCGTGTCATCGTGCCATCGTAGGGCATCGTATCCTTGTGGGCCGTCCACCCCGAAAGCACCATAGGGATCGAGCCGCTGCCAGCCGGAATCCATTCCCCGTTGTAGCGCCGGGCGAAGTGGAGATGAGTCGCATCGGCTAACCCGCCCTCGCAGGAAGGATGCCCGATCCGCTGCCCGCGCTCCAGGTAAGTGCCGGCCTCCACGCTATCCTCGGCATAGATGTGCAGATAGAGTAGCGTCCAACCCGTCTGCTCGAAACTGTCTACGCCCGTGGGCGAATCGACATCAATCACGACCACGCCGTTTCCGCTGCGCACCACCCAACCCGGCGCGGCTGCCGTGGCCCATTCCTCCGAGGGCGCGCAGCCCAGCGGCTCCTCTCCGGGCACGAAATCGAGCGCGGCCCACCCGCTGGTATCTCCCCACCCACCATGTGGTCCTCCGGTGAAATGCCAGATTTGTCCTGCTTCCCAAGGCAATCGCATCTCCGGTTGTTCCAGATCGGTTGGCACCAATGGCTCCACCGTGTAGGCGAAGGGATTGCCAAAAAGGCTTTTGTAGGTATCCAGGAATCCATCATGGCCGATCATCGATAGCCAGGTATCCATATCGTCGGATAGTTGGGCCAGTACGTTTTGCACACCGGCAGTACCGGGATTGAGTGTCGGATCAATTGCCACGCGGCTCCCGTTGCCGAGGCGCATGGTCTTGTGGTCACCGCGCTTCCAGCCATAGTACCCCTCGTTGAGCCTCATCGCGGCCCAGCTCAGTTGGCGGAAGAGCCCTTCGCTGTATCCTTCGTAGCCGATTGGATAGGCGAGGGTGCTTTGTGCGGGATGTGGCTGAGTGACCCAGCCGGATTGCATCTCCAATAATGCCAGCAGCACCCTTGGCCCCACACTGAAGCGTTGGGCCACAAGCTGCACAATCTCGATCCCGGTCAGCCGTTGCCCCTCGACCGGTTCGTTGTAATCCGCCAGATAGCCTCCCTGGTCGCTTATGAAATTCGCCACATCGAAATGGACGTAGGCCGGGCCGTAGACCATCTCACTGTCGGGGATCAATTTTAGGTTCGGCCCTGTTTCGGCGGCGCCGACGGGGATGTACAATCTCTGACCGACGCGAATAATGGCGTCGGCGTGGGGCAGGTTATTGGCTCGAACGATCTCCTCGATGGTGCAGCCGAAGACGGCGGCGATCAGGCTCAGTGTCTCGCCCGGTTGCACGATGTGGATTTCCGCTCCGCTCTCTCTTGTGTAGCCGATGGGGGTGGGATTAGGTGTGGGTGTGCCCGAATAGGTGCCTGGGTAGGGCGGCGTGGGCGTGTGGGCTAATGTCGGGGGCGCGTTTTGGGCCGTCGATGCGGGTACGCCCGCGACCCTGGCGGATGGGCTTCCTTCGCTCATCTGCTCCGATGGGGGTAGTGGAGTTGAAGGCTGGGATGTGACCCCTAATGCAGGCGGTGCATCTTGCTGACGAGCACAAGCTGCTGTGATGAATATCACACTGATCAAAATCAAAATGGGGCGTAAGAAGAAAGCAAAGCGGCGCCATCTTCGCGAAAAATTTTTCATCTTGCTCTCTCCGAGAAGCTACGTGCCACTTCATATCTTGAGGTACTATGAAAAAATCGTTCAGAGGCCTCTATTGGGTATAGTGATGCTTTTGTCAAACAGATCACCATGACGCGGTGTAGAAAGCCAGGTATTCGGCAATATTCTCCGCCCATAGAGGATCTCTGTGGTTTCCGGGATGGATAGCTAACTGGTTATCAATCTCCTGTTCATTCAGTGCTCTATGTAGGTCTTCGGTGGATTTCCGCGCCCAATCTCCTTCCCCTGCGCTGAGATAAACGTGCAGCATCGCTACGCCTGGTTCGCCCAACAGGTTGAACGGATCGTATACTGGTGGGGCCAAGTTGGCTGAGAGGGCTGGACTGTGGGCTCCGACTGCTGCGAAAAGTCCTGCATTACGGAAGCCGATCTCCAGCGACCAGACGCCACCCCTTGATATACCACCGATGGCCCGTCCGCTGCGATCTGATATAGTGCGGTAATTTGCGTCGATGTAGGGGATGAGGTCTTTGACGATCTGGGCCTCGTAGGAGTGATCGCCCCCGCTGGTGCTGACGTATAACCCTTCGGGGTCGGCGCCGGGCAGCACGATGATAAAGGATGGCAATGTACCGCTCACGATCCTTGCGTCTGCTGCCTCATCGATCCCTAGATTGTCCCAGTGCGACTCGTCGTAGGGCCACCCGTGGAGCAGATAGAGCACAGGGTAGCGTTGCTCGGACTGATCGTAATTGGGCGGCAGATAAATGCGATAGGGCTCTTCGCCCCCGGTGACTTGGCTGGGATAAGTATGCTGCTCGACTCGTCCTGCGAGCACAATATTTTGTGTGGTATCGATTTTGGTCGCTGTCGGCGGCGAAGTGGGGGAAGGTGGAGGTGTTGATGTGGGGCTGGGAATGGGTGTGGGCGTCGGTGTAGCCGTCGGGAGCGGTGTGGGAGTTTTAGTAGGTTGATTGGTAAAGAGTGGCGTGATAGTGGGAAGGGCTATGGAAGTCGTTGTGGCAGTGGGGGTGGGCGCTTGGTCGGTTGCGGTAAGGGCTAAGGTAAGGGTTGCGGGTGGAGATGTTTTGGTTAAGGGAGTATCTGGGGGAGTTTTCGGTAGTGATGGTGTGGTGGCGGGCCAAGCCAACGCGACCAACATAACAGCGGCTGTCAATCCGACTACAGCCAGCCCACGTGGCAACCAATTTTCTCGATACACGTTTTTCCTTTGTCCTCCCTTTGATTGATGCACAACAGTGAATTATTGTACCTTAGTGCTGAAGGGCTGGCAAGCTGGGATGGCAGGTGACCCAATCATCCCAGTCAACCTCTACCGCGCTTCAAGCTGACGATCTGCCCGATCACTCACAAACTTGGCTTCTGCTTGTGCCAGTCGGTGGCCTGTTCGTAGGCGTGGGCCACTTGTAACACTTGCTCTTCGCCGAAAGCTGGCCCCGTTATCTGTAGGCCGATGGGCAGTGGGCCTTGTCCTGTCTTCGTATCGAAGCCGCAGGGTAAGCTCAGTCCACAGATTCCGGCCAAGTTCATCGACAGGGTGAAGAGATCGACCAAGTACATTTGCAGCGGATCGTCGATCTTCTCGCCAATGCGGAAAGCGGTGACGGGGCTAGTGGGGCCGACGATGACGTCCACCTCTTCATATGCTGCGTCGAAGTCATTTTTGATCAACGTGCGTACCTTCTGTGCCTTAAGGTAGTAGGCATCGTAGTAGCCTGCCGAGAGGGCATAGGTGCCTAGCATGATACGTCGCTTAACCTCTGGGCCGAAACCCTCCCCGCGCGTGGCCTTGTACATTTCCAACAAGCCGCCCGCGTCATTTGAGTCCGCCCGTAGGCCGTATCGCACGCCGTCATAGCGGGCCAGGTTGGCGCTAGCCTCGGCCGGCGCGATGAGATAGTAGACCGGCAGTGCGTACTCCGTGTGCGGCAGGCTGATCTCGCGCACTTCCGCGCCTAGGTCGGCCAGTGTGTCTACCGCATCTCGCACCGCTGTATCTACTTCCGGCTGTAAGCCTTCGATGAAATACTCGCGCGGCACACCGATCCGCACCCCGGTCAAGTCCTTACCCAGGGCGGCGCCGTAATCCGGCACAGGCACATTCATTGAGGTCGAGTCGCGCGGATCATAGCCCGCGATAGCCCTCAGCAAGATGGCGGCGTCGGTGACGTCCTTCGTCAGTACGCCTATCTGATCCAGGGAGGAGGCGAAAGCGATCAAGCCATAGCGGCTGACGCGCCCATAGGTGGGCTTGAGCCCGACGACGCCGCAGAGGCTGGCCGGCTGACGCACGCTGCCGCCGGTGTCGGTGCCCAGCGCGGCCAGGCATTCGTCCGCGGCGACGGCAGCCGCGCTGCCGCCACTCGATCCACCTGGCACGCGCTCTAGGTCCCAGGGGTTGTGCGTGGTGAAGTAAGCAGAGTTCTCGGTTGAGGAGCCCATCGCGAACTCGTCGGTGTTGGTCTTCCCCAGAATGACCGCGCCAGCGGCTTTCAGTCGTGCTAATACAGTGGCATCGTAGGGAGGCACAAAACCCTCCAGGATGCGGGAGCCACACGTGGTGGGGATACCCTCGCTGCAGAGCACATCCTTGATGGCCAAAGGCACTCCGAACAAAGGCCCAAGGGGGCGGGTCTTCCTGTCCTGTTTAAGCAGACTTTCATCGGCGAGGCGAGCTTGCTCCAGCGCTTCCTTTGGCTTGAGCGCGAGATAGGCCCGTACATCGTCTTCCACAGCTGCGATGCGGTCGATGACAGCCTGGGTCAACTCGACTGAGGTGATATCGCCAGCAATCAGTGCCTCGCTTGCCTCGTGGATAGTAAGGTTATAGAGTGTCAAGATTTCCTCCTCTGTGGGTTGCTTTGTTACTGCTATTTGCAATCTGCGTTCTGCAATCTGTAATCTGCCATTATTCCATCACGCCCGGCACTTTGAAGCATCCTTGTTCGGTATCAGGGGCATTTGCCAGGACTCTCTCGCGCTGGAGTGGGGGAGCCGCTTCGTCATCGCGCATCACGCTGCGCAGCGGGAGGACAGTTGCTGTAGGCGGAATCTCCTCTGTGTCCAGTTCTTGTAGGTGTTCAAAGTGGGCCAGGATGGCTGAAAGTTGTTCTTGGTACATAGCTGTCTCTCCGTCGCTCAGGTCTAGCCGAGCGAGATCGGCGATGTGTTCGACTTCTTCACGTTCTAATTTCATCATACCTCCAATGTTCGTCATTAGCTGTTCGTCACTGCCGCCCAGACGTCGGCTACGCCCATCTTGAACAATTTAGGCCAGTTAAAAGCGGTGATGTCGAACGGTAGATCTAGTTCGGTTTTCTCGCACACAGTGGATGTGTTGGCCTGATCGATCTGGGGCTTGAGTGCTTGTAACTCTCGTTCCAGTTCTTGTGGTGTGCAACGTTTGATCAAATCGTCGATCTGGGCCATCAATTTGATGGCACGGTCGATGCGGGCATCCGTCTCGGCGGCGACCTCCGGCTCCGCCAGACCGAAGCGGGCCTTGAGGGCGTTTAGTCTACGGCCTGCTTCATAGGTCACTTTGGCGATGTCGTCGCGGTTCATCCAGCGTGTTTCATAATTGAGAATGTGCTTCCATGTCGGGGCCAGTAGCGCTTG
>CAZDYW010000112.1:6493-7730 GCA_964509655.1 uncultured Anaerolineales bacterium | reverse complement strand
CTCGGTGGGGCTGTCATTCGTGGCGCTCAGCCCGGCGATGGCCTCGTCCACAGTGACGATCGTCGTCTTCGTGATTTGGCTGACGCTGTTGCTGGCGGTCACCACCGCTGTGTAAACACCCGCGTTTGTGTAGGTATGCGTGGTGGTGTGGCTGGTTGTGACGACGCCTATCCCGTCTCCGAAATCCAAGGTGTACTCCACGCGGCTGCCGTCGGCGATGGCGATGAACTTCGTGGGTTGTCCCAATGCCGTCGGGCCGTCATTGTCAACCGTCAAGTGAGCGATGGGCTCGTCGATCTCGATGGTGGTCGTGTCGGTGAAGGTGGCGTTGCCATCGGTGACACTGACGCGCACGCTCTTCGTGCCGTACCTGGGCCATTGGAAGGCCTGCGTATCCGTGATCCAGACGCCGTCGGCGAACTGGGCTACGTGGGTCACCGATGGCTTATCTGTAGCTTTCCATGTGTAGGTCAAGGGCGGTGTCGCGCTGTCGGGCGCGGCCGTGGCGATGAAGGTCTGCATTACATCCACCTCGCCCGCGGCCGGCCCCTCGACGGAGACGCTGCTCAGCGGGACGGAGGACAGCGGGGTGGCGAGCTCGGCCGTGTTGTTCGAGGAGGCACGGTCGGTCTCGTTGCTCTCCACCGTCGCCGTGTTGGTGATGACAAGCCGCCCATCGACCAGCGTGGCGCCGCTGGAGGCCTTGTTGGTGACTGTAACCGGCAGGCGGATGGCGATGGGCTCGCCGATTGCCAGCGGGGAGGTATCGCTGCTCAAGGAGCATGTGACCACCTGCGTCCCTTGACATTGTGCCCTGGGCATCACCCTAACTCTTTCCAGTTTCGGAGACGCGGTTTCGTTTTCGGTATAATCGTCCAAAAAGACCCGGTATTGGAAGAAGGGATTGTTGGGGACATCGAGGCCCAATGTCGGCGGTGCGACGACGGCATCCTTCAGGGCGTCGTAATATGTAGCGCGGGTGCCATCGGGGCCGCGGAAGGGCTCATTGTTACAGCCTGACGTGTCACAGGTGCGCACCTGGAACTGCATCCGCAGCGCGCCGCGTAGATAATGATCCTCGATCTCCGTCGCAGTGAGCACCCGATTGAAGATGGCGACCTCGTCCAGGTCCCCCTCGAAAGCCTGGTGGGATTGGAAACCGCCGCCCACGCTATCTTGGTCTTGACCGAAGACCAGCGAGCCACCGCTTGTCAGGGTGTATGTCGGGAGCGTAGTC
>CAZDYW010000112.1:0-6393 GCA_964509655.1 uncultured Anaerolineales bacterium | reverse complement strand
ACCGCGTAGGAGAGGAGCGCAGCGTCGCGGGTGGTGTTCGTCGAGCGCATCCAGAACATCGCGGTGAGCTTCTCGGTGGGGAAGGAGTTGAAGGGGTTTTTGATCAGGTAGTCGTCGCTTGCCGTGAAGCGCAGCGCCCCGTTGAAGCGCCCCGTGACGCCCGCCTGTGGACAGGCCGAACCAGAGCAGTAGATGTCGTTCCCCAGGCCAGAGGTGTCTCGGAAGGCGCTGGCCCCCTCGGGCTCGTTCAGGTGGAGCAGGAGCACGTTGCCGCTCATATCGGCGGCGCCGAGGGTGCCGGAGTATCCCGACGTGGCTCCTTCGTCGGGCAGTTCCTCGCCCACCACACGCTGAGGCTGCCACTCGATCCCGCTCCAGGCTTCCAGCCCGGTCGTGTCTTCCATCTGGCGGGAATCGAAGTAGGCGCTGCGGGGGACATCCTGCCTCTGGTACACTTGCTTGATCTCATCGGCCGAGAGCGTGCGGTTGAAGATAGCGATTTCGTCTATGGCACCGGTTGTTTTGTAGTAATTAGGGTCCCAGGGCGCCGCTCCGATGCGCAGCGGCATCGTGTTGGTGCCGATGGGAAAGTAGCTGGCATGGATGCGCCCGACCTGATCCCCGTTGATGTAGCCGATCATATACTCACCAGTGCGCCATGTCACCGCCAGGTGAGTCCAGACATTGGCGGGGATTTTGCCCATTTTGAAGCTGTACCTCCCGCTAAAGTGATCCCAGATCTCCGGGTAGAGCGTGTTGTCGCCCACGCCCAGGATGTAGCCGTTGCTGGTGTTCGACTTGCCAATGACTTTCTGGTCGGCGTTGGGATTGGATAATTTCACCCACGTCATCATCGTTAGTTCATTGAACGGATTCAAGTCGTCGTGGTGGGGGACCTCGACGTAATCATCGAGGCCATCGAATTGGAGGGCGAAGTTCAGTTTCCCATCTGACGTGGTGGGACAGATTGGCCAGAAACATATGCCAGAATGAGCGCCGCCTGAATCATCGGCTAAGGAGCTGTTCATGTGCATCAGCAAGACGTTGCCCGTCATATCGGCCCAGGCATCCGTCCCTCCGCCATTGTTGGGCAACTCGAAGGTCTTATTACCTTCGATGACCAGCGCTTGGCTTGAAGAATCCCACTTGGTGCCATAGTCATCGCCCCCGCCGAAGCCCAGCGTTTTGTCGTTGTCGTCATCGGTGTAATCTGTAGGAGGTAACTCCGCCATCACACCCTCCGGTAGAACGTCCTCAAGCACCGTATCGGTCGCCTCGGAGGGGCCGTTGTTGGTGACGACTAGAGTATAGTTCAGCGATTCACCCTGCTCCACTTCGTCCCGGTCGGCCGACTTGGATACGGTCACGTCTGCCAGCGAGTAGCGGGTCAGGTAGATGTTCCAATCGACGGTGGAGGCCACGGTCGTCCCGTCCGCACTGAGGGAGGGGTAGGCGCTTTCGAGCACCTTATCTTGCGCGGCGTCCTCGTCGGCGACGACGTCGTAGAGGTGGAAGCGATGGGTCTGATCGGTGATGAAGGCGATGCGCGTGCCATCGGCGCTGATGGCGACCTGGTCCTTGTCCATGCCGGCATCGATTCCCACGATCTGCGTTATCACGGGTGTCGCCCCCGATGCAGGTACCTCGGCCCAGAAGACCTCTTTGGCCTCCGTTACGTTTGCCCCGTTACCCTCCAGATCGCGGTCGGAGATGAAGGCGATGAAGCGTCCATCGGCGGAGATGGAGGGCTGCTCGTTGACCCCACCGGTGGAGCTGGTAACCTGTGTGTAGGTGACCGTGCCGTCGGCGCCGATCTCGGCCAGGAATATCTCCCGGTTGTGATCCGCGTTTCCGCTCTCACCGCTTGGCGCCTGCCACAAATCACGGTCGGAGACGAAGGCGATGAATCCTCCTTCGTAGCTGATGGAGGGTTGATCGTTGACCCCGCCGCTGGCCTCTGTGACCTGAGCGTAAGTGATCGTCCCACTGACGCCTAATTCGGCGCGGAAGATCTGCGGGGTGCCCTCTGTTTCGCTTCCGCCGTTGATGCTCTGGAAGCTCTGGTCGGAGGCGAAGGTGATGAAGCGCCCGTCGCCGCTGATGTCGGGCAGCATTGTGATCCCGTGATCGGTAGAGGTGATCTGTGTGATCGGGAGGGTTCCGTTTATGGGGGATTGACCGCTTAGGTTGGCCAGGAAAATCTCGAAGTTATGATCTCGATTCCCCCCGGTTAGGTCACGGTCAGAGGAGAAGGCGATGCGTTCTCCAGCCTCGTCGATGCTCGGCCCGATGTTGAAGCCGCCCAGGATGCTCCCGGTGGAACTGGTCACCTGCGTGTATTCGACTGAGCCATCGGTTTGACGCTCGGCCAGGAAAATCTCGATGCTGCTGTCGTCGTTCTCGCCCGTCAAGCGGCCCGTGGTCCAGAAGGCGACCCGGCTGCCGTCGCCGTTGATGGCCGGCTGGCTATTGACGCCCAGGGCGAAGTTAGTCACCGGGGTATGAATGTCAGCAGACGACTGGAGACTGGAGAATAGAGATTGCGGATTGCCCGGTGCAGGATGCAGGATGCAGGAAGCAGGTTTGCCATTCGTCATTCTCCATTCTCCATTCTCTATTCTCCACTCTTCATTCACCATTCGTGCTACCAGCGGCAAATATACTTTTTCTCCCAAGGCGCCGGCCCCCACCGGGATCACTGCCCTGGCGTAGGCGGGGCGCTTGATGGGGCAGACCGTCTCGTTGGCGTTCTGGGTAATGGTGACAACGACGGTAAAAATGCCGTCGGTCTCGTAGGTATGTTTTACATTCTCCCAGAATTGTTCCCTCGGTGTGCCGTCGCCGAAGTCCCAGATAGGGCTCAACTGGTGGGTGCCGGAGGCGCGGACCTCGAATTGAACTTCCTCGCCCGGATCGGGATGCTCCGGATCGGCGGTGATGTATACGTCGGAGGGCCAAATGCATTCCTGGGCGCGGACCCGGAAGGGTGGGCTGACCGCGCCGACGATGGCCTCTTGAACCGGCCCAAAGCTGTTTTTCGGGATGACGCGGATGCGGAAGCGGGCGTCATCGCCGATGGCGTCGTCCGCTGCAGCGTCCCAGATGAACTCGCCGACTTTGCCCGTTCGTGCGGTCTGGGTGATGGGGGCGGGCGAATTATCGGCCTGCGTGGCCGTTTGCCATTGACTGTCGCTGTCTGAGGATGGGTTTTCGACTGAATATTCGAAGAAGGTCTTGCTCACCGGATCCGCCTCGGGGTCATACAGCTTGTAGCGGATGGTCACTGTGGGATGTTCACCGCCGGCTAACACGCTGGGAGCGGAGTAGAAGTAAGCGTCGTCGGTGTCTCCTGGCCGTTCAATGTACACATACGGCGGGTTGTTGGGCAGCGGTGTTCCTGCCTTTTCCCCGGCGAGGTGTGCTGGAGCTGCCAGTGTGTTCTCGTAGAAGCCGTTCGCGCCTTGTCCTTGCTGACTGATGGCCAGATCCAGGTCGCCATCACCGTCTCGGTCGCCCCATGCGACGGCGGTGGTGGCATAACTTTCTTCAGAATACCATAACTCAACCAAGTTCGGGGCCCCCGGTGCGCTTTCCAGGTTGGCGTAGATGATGTCGGAATCGCCATCCTTGCCCACGGCCAGCTCAGGATAGCTATCGGGTAGGGTCTGTTCAGGCGACGTGCTGCCGTGGTCCCAGTCGCCCCAGGCCAGGCTGGTGGTCTTATTCGAGGCCGTATCGGAGCTCCAGACTAGGCTGAAGGAACCGCCTTCATTTTCCTTGGGAAGCCGTCTATCCCCGTTCTCCCAGATTTGATCATCGGCGCCGTAGTTCCCCACTGCGAGGTCGATGTCGCCGTCGTTGTCATAATCCGCCCAGGCGAGCGCTCGCGTGGGGTAGGTGGCGGATGTCTGCCAGTCCAGGCTGAAGCTCCATAGGCGCTCGGTCCCGTAGCTCGTGGAGCCATTGCCCAGAATTTGCAATGGGCCGCCATCGTTGCGGTAGAGCCTCACCGGGCCACCCTCCGCGCCCACGGCGAAATCGAGGTAATGATCGCCATCATAATCGCCCCAGGCCAGAGCTCTGATCTCGCCGGGGACTGTAGCGGTGAAGCCTGGCTTGTCATCCAACTGCCTACCCTGATTGAGATAAAGATTGATGGTGCTATCATCCCCTCCGCTTGGCGCCCATTCCTGGCCCACTAACAGGTCGAGCAGCCCATCATCATTCGCGTCGCCCCAGGCCAGTGCTTGCACGACCCCCTCGGTCTGTACGCTCCAGGCGACCGAGGTGGTGTCGCCCTCCTCGTAGATCTGGACCGCGTCCGGTGTGCCGATCGCGACATCCAGGCGCCCGTTGCCGGTCATGTCACCCAGGGCGGTATAGTGAGGCCCGAAGCCGCTGGGCTGGAATGCTTGCTCATCGCTGAAATCTCCCCTATCATTGACGTGAAGGTAGCAGCTCAGGGCGGGCGGTGCGCTGCCTATCAGCAGGTCGATGTCCCCGTCGCCGTCGCTATCGCCCCAGTTCACACTGGTGCCATGGCGCGTGCTGACCGGTGTCATCTTGGAGCTCATCTTGGGAGCCATCGTGCTGAAGATCTGACTTGGCCCATCGCGGTTGCTCGTCACCAGGTCTAGGTTGCCCTCGTTGTTGAGGTCTACCCCGCGCATGCTCCAGATTTGCCCCCCGCCGAAAGGGAGCGCCATCGACTCGATCTGCTCGAAGGTCTCTGTCTCTTCATCGTAGCGGTAAATCTTAGGGGGATAATCGGCTATGGTGAGGTCAACTCGCCCGTCACCGTTGAAATCGGCCCAGTCGACGGCTAGTATAGTCATCACAGCCGGGATTGCGTGGGAAGGGACGAGCTGGTTACCGGCCTCATTATGGTAGACGATGACCTCGCGCTGGAGCGGAAAAGCGGCTGCCAGGTCTAAGTAGCTGTCGCCATCATAATCCCCCCAGGCCAGATCGTAGGGCAGGAACTCCAGGTCGGTCTCCTCCAGGACGGAAGCCGCTATGGTGAGAGGGCTGGTGTTGGTGATGACGCCGCCGCTGCTCATGTTGCGCATCAACCGCAAGATGTTGGGGAAAGCGCCTACTACTAAATCGAGATCGCCGTCCTGATCGTAATCGGCGGTCTCCAGCGCGGCGGTGGCCTCCTCGCTGATACACTCTACGTTCTGGTCATTTGCGCTGGAGACAGTGCCGGTGAAGTGACCGGTGCCATCGTTGCGGTAGAGGTTCACCAGGCAGGCGTCATCGATGGTGTTGATGGCATTGGTGCTGCCGATCAAGTCAATATCGCCGTCGCCGTCGAAATCGCCTGGTGCCAGGCGTACCAATTGGTGATCCGAGGTGAAGACCGAAGTCTGAGCGAAGGACTGGAGGGATTCACTGTAAGCGTAGATATAGTTGAGGCCCGGCGCGGTCACACTGTGATCCACACTGTTCCCTACCACGATCAACTCCAGTTGCGAGCTGCTCGTGACGACATCGGCCCAACTGACGCCGAAGGATAGTCGATAAGTGTCTTCATCTCCGTTGGTGGTCTCGTCGGTGGGTGAGTTCCAGATCTGTATGAGCTGGCCGAAGTCATTGCGGTAGACGGAGGCCCCCAGCGAGGAGCCCAGCACCAGGTCGAGATCGCCGTCGCGGTCGAAGTCGCCCCAATCCTGGCTGATGGTGCCGCCCACGTCATCGGAGAACCAGGTGGGCACTTCGGAGATAGTAGCTCCGCTGTCGGTCTGGAGTGGCACGTGTGCGATCAGGGAGAGCGGATTGCTGCTGGCAGACTCAGGGCTCCCGCCTTGAAGGTAGCTCACGAAGGCGCGATTTGTGAAGACGGTGCCCTCGGATTGGCCGATCACGCGGGCCGAGAAGGAGAGTGTGATGGAGGAATTGCCCGATAGCGAGGTGATGGACCAACTGATCTGGCGGGTGGCTGTTACCACCAGCGTGCCGCCTGAGGGCTCAGGAACTTCGTACTCCTCATTGACCCGCGTGCAACCAGCGGTGCAAGAAAGCTCGTCGAGGGTATCTTGCGGCAAGAGATCGATCACGAGCACATCGGTGATCATCTCGGTGCCCTGGTTCTCGATGTCAATGGTATAGGTCACCCGCGCGCCGTTCATCACCCCGTTGGGGTCATCCGTCCCCGTGTCGGCCGAGAGTGTGACCTTAAGATCTCCGGACAGCGGGGCAGTGCTTGGGACCTGTTCAATCGGTCCAGGAGGGCTCGCGTCGAAAGAACGGGGGATGTGTGGGGCAGTTTTGCTAACCGCCGTCTGGTCTGTGGAAGGGGCTTGTGCCGCTGTAATCCTTGGACTTCCATAATACAGCCACCCTGCCATACCCAAGATGCTTAGAAGAAGCAGCACTAAAAAGAATGGAGAA
>CAZDYW010000111.1:0-7759 GCA_964509655.1 uncultured Anaerolineales bacterium | reverse complement strand
GACTTTATCGTTTACTCGCTGATTCGCTCACTCGCTGACTTGGAGGTGGTATGATTGAGGAGATGACACAGGTCTATGAGGCGACGCTGGAGGCCATCCGTCGGGGCGAACCGGCGGCGCTGGTCACGGTGATCGAGGCGCGTGGCTCGACGCCGCGCGGTGTCGGGTCCAAGATGCTGGTGCGCACCGACGGAGAGACCGTGGGTACTGTCGGCGGCGGTGACGTGGAGGCCTGCGCCGTCGAGGAGGCGCAAGCCGCGCTGACCGAGGGGCGTCCGCGCCAGGCCCGCTGCCGCGCCCGGGACGAGGGCGGCGAGGTGCGGCTCTTCATCGAGGTGCTGACGCCACAGCCCACGCTCCTGATCCTGGGCGGCGGGCACATCGGGCAGGCGGTGGCCGAGCTGGGCGACTTCCTCGGCTACCGCGTCGCCGTGGTGGACGAGCGAGAGGGGCTGGTCACGCCGGAGCGGTTCCCCGCGGCAGCCCAGCGGCTGACGGGCGACTACGCCCGGCAGGTGAGCGAGTTCCCGCTGAGCGAGCGGACCTACCTGGTGATCGTCACGCCCCATCAGAACGAGGACGAGCAGATCCTGGCGGCCCTGGTCGACCGGCCCGTGGCTTACGTGGGGATGATCGGCAGCTCGCGCCGCACGGCCCACACCTTCGAGCAGGCGCGGGCGCTGGGCGTGCCGGAATCTTTGCTGGAGCGGATTCACACGCCGGTCGGGCTCGATATCGGCGCCGAGACCCCGCGCGAGATCGCCGTCAGCATCATCAGCGAGATCATCGCCGTCCAGCGAGGCAATAAGGATGGTGGAGCATGAGCTATGATCTGTTGAGTGACATTGCCGGTTGGATCGGCGCGGCGTTACTTCTGGGTGCCTACGCCTTGGTCTCCACCAGGAAGCTGGATGGCGACTCAGTTTCCTATCAGCTGTTGAACTTGCTGGGGAGCGCTCTCTTGATCATCAACTCATTCTACTACGGGGCCTACCCGTCGGTGGGTGTCAATGTGGTATGGATCGGCATTGCCGTATTTTCGATCACCAGAGTGGTTTTAAGCAAGGGGAGCGGTTAAATCCGATTTTATTGGTGGGGGGGGAGCAACGAGAAAGCGCAGGTGCCACTTGCACCTGCGCTTTCTTTATACTGCCTCTGAGCGGGTGAGGGGACTCGAACCCCTGACATTCAGCTTGGGAAGCTGACGTTCTACCGCTAAACTACACCCGCTTGCTCGGATTATATGGGAACTTCGCGAAAAGTCAAATCTTTTCGCGGTTACTTTGGCCTCGGTGCCCAGCGTAACTGCTCGCGGACCATCAGGTCTGTGCCCCGAATCTTGAACGCCATATCGGTGGCGATATTGCGCATCAAGTAATATCCCAGTTTGGGATTCTCTTCACATAGCTCAGTCAACTTATCGCGTGGTATGGTTAACAAGTGTGTCTTTTTGGATGCGCAGCGAGCTGACGCTGACCTCAAGCCTTGGTCTACCAACGCGATTTCCCCGAAAGTCTGTCCCCGTCTGAGCGTGGCAATGTTCACCAGTTCATGTCGCTCTTCGGTGATTGACTGGACGAGTGAGGGATCCACTAGAATATCTACTTCCCCTCCGGCGATTACGTACAACTCGTCGCCCGCGCTGTTTTCCTCGAAAATCGTCGCTCCAAGTTTAGGGTTGATCTCTGAGCAAAGCGGCGCTATCATTTCTAACTGGGAATCGGTCAGACCGTAAAAAATATCCGCTTGTTTCAAGATTGTGACGTATTCTGGGATCTTATCCACTTTTTTTGGCATAGGCACCTCCTTAGCTAAATTGTACCATAATTTTATCACAAATACAAGGCTTTTTTAGCTAGCTTTGGGGTAGTTTGGAGTTGTTTTGTTTTGTCCGTGCATTGGAATGATGTTATAATCAATCGGCAAACGTCTATTTTCCGCTGATGATTATTTGATGTCTCGGGCTGTGATTTGTTCTCTGTGCGCGGCCCATACTGGGGAGTGTGACTATGGCGATGAATGTAAACGAATCGATGGATCTGAACAAGATGGTAAAGACGCTCAATTGGTTGGACGAGGAGCGGCGTAAGGATAAAGCGCAAATCGCCCGGTTGGAGGAGCGTATACAGGAACAAGAAAGGCGTTTGGTCCAACAAGCAGCCCATTTGGATGAACTGCAAGCCACCTTGGCCGCTATGCGGAATACGCTGAGTCGCATAGATAAATTTGAGCAGATGGTGTCGAACTATAAGAAGGAGATGACGTTTCAGCTCGAACAGCGCGACGAGTCGCGGCGCAAAGAACTGGCCGAGTCCAAGCGGCTGCGCCGCATCGAGCACGAGGCCCTAAAGGAAAACTTGGCTCGTCTGGAGAAGGAGATGCGTGTCCTCTCGCGCTATGATGAGGAACTGGATATCCGACGGACCGAGGATCATCGGCTAGGCGAGGCTGTTCAGCGGCTTGAGGATGCCGTAGCCGATCTGGACAAGCGCCTAGAGGAGCCTACTAAGGCGGTCTCTTACCTAGAGGAGCGGCGGCGCGCCGATCATCGCCGCCTCACTGAGATGGAACAGGAAATCCCCGATCTGGACAGAAAAATCGACAACTTGGCTCTAAAACTCCCGCGCCTGGAGGAGATGATTCAAAAGCAAGAGCCGCGTATTGAACAGGCTATGAAAGAGGCCAAGAAGTATGAAAAGCCCATCGAGGAGCTGCGCATCTCCGATTTCCAGCGCGAACAGAAGATGAATCGATATCTGGATCAGGGCGAACAGGTGGCAAAGGAGTTAGAGCGAGTGCGCGCTCAGACCCAGGGATTTTTCGAGCAGGAGCAAGCGGTCAAACGGGCTCTCACCGCTGTGGAGAAGTTCAAGAAACGCATCGAGAAGCGCCAGGATGAGATGTCCGAGCGGCAGCGTATGAGCGAGGAGCGCATCGCACGGGAATGGGAGGAATGGCAGACGAAACGCGCGAAGGAGCAGAAGAAACGGGATGTCGTCGACGAGCAACGCTGGAATCAGCAGGAAAAGGTCAATCTTGATCTGGATAAGCGCATCGAGAAACTGCCTCCTCTGCTTCAGATGCACCAGGAACAACTGGAAACTCTTTGGGAGGTTCATCGCGCCGATGCTGCCACCTTGCTCAGCGCCGCCCAGGACGTGTACGAGGAGTTCATAGCCCCCATCGACGAGCAGATGGATATTTTGCGCAGCGCACGGGAGGAGTAAGGAAAATATGCGCGTCATTGGCACCGCAGGACACGTTGATCATGGCAAATCGGCCCTTGTCCTCGCCATGACCGGCATCGATCCGGACCGCTTGCGCGAGGAGAAGGAGCGCGGCTTGACGATAGACCTCGGTTTCGCCTGGCTGGAGCTGCCCAACGGCGAACCGGTCGGCATCGTGGATGTGCCCGGTCACAAGGACTTCATCGAGAACATGTTGGCCGGTGTGGGCAGCATTGACGCCGCCCTTTTCGTCGTCGCCGCCGACGAGAGCGTGATGCCGCAAACCCGCGAGCATCTGGCCATCCTAGATTTGCTGGAGATCCCCACGGGCGTGGTGGCCGTGACGAAGATCGATCTGGTTGAAAGCGAGGAGTGGCTAGAATTGGTCGTCGATGACGTCGCCGACACGCTGGAGGGGACGGTGCTGGAGGATGCTCCCATTGTTCTCACATCCGCCCGCGCCAAGCAAGGACTGGATGAGCTGCTGAGCACTTTGCAGGATGTGCTCGCCCAGGCCCAGCCGCGATCGATCACGGAGCGAGGGCGCCCGCGCTTACCCATAGATCGCGTCTTCACCATCAGCGGCTTCGGCACGGTCGTCACCGGCACGCTGATCGATGGGAACTTGAACGTCGGGCAAGAGGTCGAAATACAACCCCAGGGCCTGGAAGCCCGGGTGCGAGGCTTGCAGACCCACAAGCGGAAAATCGAGCAGGCCGTGCCGGGCAGCCGCGTGGCGGTCAATCTCAGCGGCGTCGACAAGGATGAGCTCCGGCGCGGCAGTGTGGTCACCACACCCGGATGGCTGCATGCCACCACGCTCGTCGATGTGCAACTGCGTTACCTGCCCAACGTGCTCCGTTCCGGCGCCAAGCTGATGTGGCGTCCCTTGCGACACAACATGAAGCTCAAGCTCTACGTCGGCGCGGCCGAGGTGATGGCCCGCGTGCGTCTCCTGGGCCAAAAAACGCTCCCGCCCGGCCAAACCGGCTGGGTGCAACTTGAACTGCAAGAGCCCCTGGCGCTGGTCAAGGGGGATCGTTTCATCGTTCGCATTCCGTCCCCCTCCATCACCGTGGGCGGAGGCATCGTCGTGGAGCCTTATCCGGGGCGCAAGCATCGGCGCTTCCGACCCCAAGTGGTGGAACGGCTGGAGACGCTGGCCGAGGGCAGCCCGCCGGAGATTATGCTGCAAGTTATCGAGCGCCACGGCCCCGCCCCCATTCAGGAGATGCTCCGCGTCAGCCGCCTGGGCGAAGATGGGCCCGCCGCCCTCGCCCAACTCGTGGAAGAGGGGCAGGCCGTTCTCCTGACGGGAGAGGACGAACCGGATGTCGAGAACCAGAGAAAACTGATCGTCTCCCAAACCTGGTGGGCATCGCTGATGGCTCGTGTGGTCGATGAGCTTTCCGCTTACCATCAGAAGTTCCCGCTGCGCAAAGGCATGCCCCGCGAGGCGCTGCGCAGTGGACTGAAATTGGAGCCCAAACATTTCGACGCGGTGATGGCGCGCGCAGTCGCCGAGGGAGCACTTGTCGAAGAGCGCGCCACCGTGTACTTGCCCTCCCACGCCGTCCGTCTCGACGCGGAGCAGAAGCGCCAGGTGGAGCAGTTGCTGGCCCGCTTCAATCGCCAGCCCTACACCACGCCGTCATACAAGGAATGCGTGGAGGCGGTCGGCGAGGAGGTGTTGGGCGTGCTGATCGACCGTGAGGAGCTGATCCAGGTCTCATCCGACGTGGTGTTCCTGCCGGAAACCTACGCGGAGATGGTATCGCGGATCAGAGCGCACATCGAGCGCGAGGGGAGCATCACGCTGGGCCAGGCGCGTGACCTGTTCGGTTCCAGCCGCAAGTATGCCCAGGGGCTGATGGAGCATCTGGATCAGATCGAGGTGACGAAGCGCGTGGGCGACAAACGGGTGCTGCGTCAGGGATGAGGGGCGGGCACGGAGTCCCGCCCCTACGTTCTAGGGCGGGTACGGATTCCTGCCCCTACGTTCTAGCTTCCTCTCCAAACGTGCCAGGCGATGGCGCAGATCGGCCAGCTCGTCGTCGCGACGCATACTCGTGGGCCAGCGCTCGACATGTTTTAGCGCCGCTTGAGTCCACGCGGCGGCCTGCGCGAGGTCTTCTACGTGCCACTCGAAATACTTGGCCATCTCGACGTGGGCGCGGATTTGATCGGCCTGTGCGGAGGAGTGCAGCGCCAACTGCTGCCAGTAAGCTAAAGCCTCGTCCCGGCGGTCGGCCCGCTTGAGCAGGAGGGCCAGCTCGCGCAGCGTCCGGGTGCGCAGGTCGAGCGGCAGATCGGCCTGGAGCGCAGCGCGATAAGCTCGCTCTGCGTCATCTGTGCGCTCCTCTGCACTGTACCATCTCCCCAATCCGTATCCCTCAGCTCCGTTCAGCCGTTCGGCTGAGTTCACGACGAAGCCCACTTGCTGCCCCCGCTCATAGGTCCGACACAACCGCGCCGCCAGCGTGACCATGCTGAGGATATCCACCGCGTTATGATAAAGCACGCGCTTCATCTCCCGCGCGTCGCCGGTGCGCAGATAATCGCGGTAGAGGTAGGGAATCATTCCGCCGGGCACGTCGGCCTGGTCGCGCTGCACGCCCAGCACCTCCCGTTCGAGGGAAGTCAGAGCGCAGGAGCTGAGCCCGTAGCGCCACAACCGCCGCGCCGGATGGAGCAGGTCGAAGTGAGGCGTGTTGGTCGTCGGCGGGGGCGTGCGGGCCAGAATGAAGCGATTCTCCAAAATCGGCAGATCGAAAGCCTGGCCGTTGAACGAGATGAAGGCATCAAAAGTCGGCAATTGATCCAACAACGCTTCGACCATGGCCGGCTCGTCGCCTGGATCGCGCAGGAAATACTGGTGCAGTTGGAAGCCCTCATCCGATCCCTCGACCGATTTCGCGAAGAAGCCCAGCCCGACGACGAAGGCCATCGTGCCGGCGCCACCGGAAAGGCCGGTCGTCTCCGTGTCGATGAAACAGCTCTTGCGCAGGTCGACGCCGGTCAGGGCGTCATCCCGTCCGACCTCCGCGATAATTTCCGGGGCTAGTTCCAGGAAGGCTGAGAGGGGCAGGTCGCCGTGGAGATGATCGAGGGGATAGAACTCCTCGGCGACGAAGCATTGGCCGTGGGATGTGGTGTGGAAGTGACCGCTGACCAGGTCCTCGATGGCGCGGCTGGGGCGAGAGGGCAGCGTCGCCAGTTCGCGCACCCCTTTCACCACTCCCAGATCGCGCAGTCGGCGCCGTAAGTCCTCGCGCATCGCTCAGGTGACGATCACGGGCGTGCCGCCTTCCCGCACACGCCGCCCATTTTCCTTGTAGGGCACAAAGGGGCGGCTCCAGCGGTAGATCCACTTGGCGGCTTCCGAGGGGACGTTGACGCACCCGTGGCTGCGCGGGCGTCCATAATCGTTGTGCCAATATGTGCCGTGGATGGCTACAGCGCCCCAGAAATATGAATCGAAGGGCACGCCGGGCAGGTCGTAGTCGTCGCCGACCATATGACGCGAGGGGGCCTTGAAAACAATTTCATGGTGACCGCGCGGCGTGGCGTGAGCCCCTCCCACGCCGCCGGAGATATGGGTGCTGAAAACCGGCTCGCCATCTTCCAGGGCGATCAACTGCTGATCGGCGAGCGAAATCTCGATGCGTTTGTCGTAGACGCGCGGCGAGATGGGGGCCAGGTCTTCGGGGAAGAGAGGGCGGACGTGTTCGGCGGGGACGTAGCGGCGCGCACCGGGCGCTCGATTGTCATACAGCCTGTACCACAAGCGGTTATCCGTGCCCCAGGCAGCTTCAATGATACGGTAAGCGGAGCTGTAGCGCAGGCGGTAACTGCGGTAGGCTGCGGGCGATGGCGCGGAGCGGGCGTCGGTGTAGGGGACGCTGATCTCCCCCAGTATGCCCTCGGCGGGGATGTCTTGCAGCGGCTCGTTGAGATGCACCTCGACCGGTTGGACGTGGGAGGAGTAGATGTAGCCATCGATCAGCCGGAACCAGATGGGATTGTGCGGGTTGCGCCCTTCGGCCTCGACCTCCTCGAAGTAATTGATGAGTTCGTCGCGCCGCAGGTAGCGCAAGATGGGAGCGCCATAGTCGGGCTCAGAGCGCACTCGCACCGACCACTCAGCGATGCGTCCCAGATGGCTTCCCTCACGGGCGGCTTGACGGTGCGGGGGCAAGGGCGGCCACGAGGGAATGCATGCGCTCGCCAGCGCCGCCCCACTCAGCTTGATGAAATCCCGTCGGTTCAGGTTTGTCATATGCCTTTGTCAAGCGATTTCAGCCGGCTGATAGATGGAGCGCAGTTCCTCTACTGTCTCCACTGTCTTCAGTCCTTCGTGGATCGCCCGCAGCACATCCACGTCCTCGATCTTGTATATCTCCGGCAGGAGGCGCAATCCAGCGCTGCCGAACTTCAACTCCAGGCCCAGCTCAATTCCGGCCAATAAGCCCTCTCTGATGCCTTGCTGGATGCCTTGCTGAATGCCTTGCTGAATACCTTGCTGCCGGCCC